>CAJMRU010000211.1 GCA_905215845.1 uncultured bacterium | reverse complement strand
CACGGTAAAAGCAAGTAAAAAGCTGGTCAACATCACTGACAATTTTTTTAAAATCATACTTTTCCTCCCAAAGACTTCATTTCGCTAAAGCGATGGATTATATGATTTTTATTTTATAACTTTTTATTTTATAAGGAAGCTGATATGTAACCAAAAAACATTAACATGTAATGAAAATAGTAAAAAAATATTATGTGAATATTTTGGTAGAAATAATGGTGAAGTTGAAACTGTATATATTGGTGTGGATGAAGAAAAATTTAATCCCAATAAATTTAATAAAAACGAGTTACTAGAAAAATACGGAATAAAAAACAAAAATAAATATATATTGAGTTATATTTGTAGAATTTCTGAGCAAAAACGCCCTATGCTTTTATTGGAAATAGTAAAGAAATTAAAACAAGAAAGAAATGACTTTTTAGTATTAGTAGTAGGAAGTGGGAATTTACTGGATAGGATGAAAGACAAATCAAAAGAAATGGAACTAGAAGAGAATCTAAAATTTTTAGGAAGCATAGAAAATACAGAAGAAATTTATGCAATTAGTGATGCAACAATTAATTGTTCCATAAAAGAAGGATTAGCATTAACTTCTTATGAATCTTTATCAATGGGAGTACCTGTTATATCAACAGATGTAGGAGGACAAAAGGAACTTATTACAGAAAATGTTGGAGTAATTGTTACTTGCATGCAAGATGAAAAAGCCATTTATTCAGAAGAATATGATCCAAATGAAATAAACAATTATGTTTTAGGAATAGAAAAAGTTCTTAACAATTTGGAAGAATATAAAAAAAATTGTAGAAAAAGAATACTAGATAAATTTACTTCAAAAAATATGATAAATAAAATGATGCAAATATTTGAAAGTATATATCAAAATCCAAACAAAGAAAAAATAGAAAATGGAAATACTTTAAATAAAAATGTGAATATAACAAAAGAATTAATTACAATGAACATTATGAATGATAGGATTGAATATTCATGGGAATGCTCAGAGTATGAGAAAAAAGTTTATGGACGAGCATATTCTTTAACAGGACTTAATTACAGAAAAGAATTATTGAAAGAAAAGTTATGGAATATTCCTATGTGGAGAGCTTTTATAGGCTTGGTACATAAATTGAGAGATAACTAAAATGTTAAAAGAAGTGTTTGGAAAAGGAACAGAAAATTGCAATGACAATGTTGATTTTAAAACAATGCTACTTTTAGCAATAGCAACAAGTATTGACGCTTTGACTGTTGGAATAACATTTGCATTTTTAAAAACAAATATAGTGTTAGCATCTTCACTAATTGCAATTATTACATTTGTAATATGTATAATGGGCGTAAAAATAGGTAATAAGTTCGGTGATAAATACGAAAGAAATCAGAAACTGTTGGAGGATTAATTTTAATTTTCATGGGAATAAAAATATTATTAGAGCATTTAAGTATTATATAAAAAGGTGCAAGTTTTGAATTACTTTATACAAAAAGTATAGAGTAATTTTTCTTTTTATGATATTATAATAACAGATAGTAAGTTGTATAGGAGATGAAGTATATGGCAAAAGACTTAATAATAAGAAGTAGTACAGAAGAATTTATAACATTTAAACTTCAAGAAAAGGAAAAGGGGATACAAGTTAGATATGAAAATGAAACTTTGTGGATGACACAAAAAACAATGGCAGAATTATTTGATACAGGAATTGATAATATAAATGTTCATCTAAAAAATATATATGATTCAAATGAATTAGATAAAGATTCAACTATTGAAGAAAATTCAATAGTTCAAAAAGAGGGAAATAGACAAGTTAAAAGAAATGTTAAATTTTATAATTTGGATGTCATTATTTCTGTTGGTTATCGTATTAACTCTTTAAGAGCAACACAATTTAGAAGATGGGCAACTAATATACTAAAAACATTTACTATTCAAGGCTATGTATTAGATAAAGAGAGAATGAAAAACGGTTCATTTATTGACAATGATTATTTTGAAAAATTATTAGAAGAAATAAGAGAAATAAGGATATCAGAAAGAAGATTTTATCAAAAAGTTACAGATATTTATGCAACAAGTATTGACTATGATCCAAAATCTCCAGTTTCAATTAACTTCTTTAAAAAAGTACAAAATAAAATGCATTATGCTGTATCACATCAAACAGCAGCAGAAATAATCTATGATAGAGCTGATTCTGAAAAAGATAATATGGGACTTACTTCTTGGAAAAATTCTCCCAATGGCAAAATTATGGGATCTGATGTAGTAATTGCAAAAAATTATTTAAATCAAGATGAAATACGAGATTTAGAAGGAATCGTAAGTGCATTTTTAGAAATTGCTGAAAATAGAGCTAGAAGACATATTCCTATGACAATGGAAGATTGGGCTACTAGAATAGATAAATTTTTATTAGCAGATGATAGAGATATTTTGAAAGATGCAGGTAAAATATCACATGAAATAGCTTGTGATAAAGCATTAGCAGAATTTGAAAAATATAGAGTTAAACAAGATAAATTATATAAATCGGATTTTGATTTATTAATTGAAAAAGCAAATCGTATAGAACAATAACTTACAAGTTATATAAAAGAATAGAGAGTAGTTAAATAAGAAAGTTATTTAATTACTTTTATTTTTGAATTAGAAAAAAATTAAAAAAATCTT
>CAJMRU010000210.1 GCA_905215845.1 uncultured bacterium | reverse complement strand
TGCATCTTCTATTTTATTTTGTATTATATTAAATAAAGATTCTTTAACTCTATCTAATGTAGGTCTTGTATTTTCTCCTTCTAAAGTATATAACTTTGTTCCTCTTGCTTTTCCACTTATAATTCTCATATTTTGTCCTTCTCCATTAATACTATTTTATTCTTTTTTTGTCCATTGTCAACCCAATTAATAGAATTGTAACATACATTTAACAGTTCTGTAACATATTGGCTCTTTTGTAACATTTTATCAATGCAAACTTATTATATAAGAAAATTATAAAAAAACAATATCAAAAAGATTTATAACATTCTTTTTAGTATTGTTTTTACATCTTTAATCTATAAATTCCATTGCCTGATCTTGTTCCATACCTTGTATATTATAATAAGTATTTGGTATTTGTCCAACTATCACATTTTCTAATAACAAAACTTGATTTGAAATTTTCTTATCTAAATCTTTAAATGGTGTCAATATACTTACTTCGCAATCTACTTGCAGATATACTCTATGTAAAGTTTGATTTATACCTTTAGAAGTAAATTCACTTCTTAAATCAGTTTCTACATTTCCAATAGACGAAATTACTATGTCTACCCCTGGTCCTCTTCCTGCTAATAATTTAACTCCTGTAAAACTTCCGCAATGCTATTTGTATATTTTCTCTACCTTGATTATTAATTTCATTTTGAATTTTTATTGCAACATCTGATATTATTTCATTTATAGGAATTACATTTGATTTTATCATGGTTATATTTCCATTATTGTCTTTTTCTATTGCGAATAGTTCATCATATGTATGCTCTCTCATTACTTGAGTTGCTTGCTCATTTGATATTTTAGTAGCAATACTTTTTGCTTCATTTTCACATAAAGTATCAAATATTGGAGAAATTGCATCTAGTGTTATTTTTATTGTACTAAATGCAATTAATAATATTATAAAAATTACTATTGTTTTCTTTTTCTTTCTATTTATACCATTTGGTATTTTTATTTTTGTTCTAGAATAGATTTTATCCATATGTAATCATAGGAGCATTTTCACTACTTATACCTTTTCTTTTATATTTGGGAATAAATAATTTTTGATTTGGATATATTTTATTTTCATCTTCAATTCCATTTGTTCTTACAATGTCTTCTACTGTACTTCCAAATTTCTTAGCTATATTCCATAAGGTATCTCCTTCTTTTACTATATAAATTATTAGGCTATAATCTTCGTCTTCTATTGCTCCTGTTGTTTCTATTTGGTCCATTATATTTAATTTTGCATTTCTATACATATTAGTATCTATTAATAAGTCTACATTACTTGTAATATTTCCTCCATCTTGTACTATAAAATCTTGATTTGCTATTTCTAAATTCACATCTGTATTCATATTTTCACTATTTGCTATACCTTCAATATTATGTTCAAATGGTATTTTTAAATTTCTAGTTTCTACATTATCTCCATTATCTGATAGTAAAAATTGTAATTCTAATTCTCCTTCATATGATATTTTATCATTTTCCTTTTTCTCTCGTATAATTGTAGGTGTTGCGTTAACATCTATTACATTTTTATCATTTAAATTTTCTATGTTTACTTTTTCTCTTATTTGTTTACTTTCTTTTATTTGTCTTTTATCTGTCATTGTATTTACTTGTTTTCTATTAAATTCTAATTTACTACATGGACTATATAAATCTTGAATTAGATTTATTTCTTTTTCTTCATATACTGTTGCTATTACTTCTATTTCAATTTCTACATATATTGAATGTTCTTCTGCTTGATTTGGTTTTATAATTATATTTTTTATTTCATAATTTATATTGCATAAATTGTCTTCTGATACATTTGGTATATCAATGAATCCTACTACTGGAATTTTACTAGTAATTTTATTTATCCTATTATCTTCTGTTAGATATATCATTTTTATTTCTGCCTCTGCTTTTGCTAATATTTTATTGTAACTAATTTTTATATCTTTATCACATATATTTGTATTAACGCTTAATAATTCTGCTAAATTATCTGCTGTATCTATTGATATATTATCTTTTACATAAATTTTGTTTTGACCATTTCCAACTAGAGAATTTACTTTTAATTGTTCTTTTAATATTTTTATTTCGTCTGTATTTTCTAAATTGTTTATTATTTCAATATCTTCTTTAGAATATATTTTTATATCTACTTCTATTGTAGCTTTTATACTTATCTTTCTACCGTTTAATATTTTAGTTTCAATCGATTTTATTTTTGTTTCTAACTTGCAATCCATTCCTTGAATACAATTTGTTATATTTATATTTTCTGAAAAATCTAAACTTGTATTTAACCCTCTTACTTTATCTTTTTTATCGTCTGCTAAATACATTATGTATGTATTTATACTTCCATCTAGTTTGACCTTATCATCTATTACTTCTTTTTTATATAAACAAATTACACCACTTGTACAAATTGTATCTAGTATATCTGGTTTTGAATCTGGTATTATCATATCTCCTTCTACAAATACTATTTCTTTTTTTGATGCTACTAGTTTATTAACACATAAATTTTCTTTTATTGTATTTACAAGCATTTTATACCTCCTTAATTTTTTTCTTTATACTATTTATATGTTAATAACTTTTTATTATTACAAAGAATAAGAAAAGCTATCGAGATTCTTTTAAAAGGTAAGTTTTACTTCTTGTATACGAA
>CAJMRU010000209.1 GCA_905215845.1 uncultured bacterium | reverse complement strand
TAATAAAATTGTATTTAGTTACAAATTTTATTTTTTTAATACATCTTTTATGTCTTTTATATTATCCATAACAGTTTTATATCCATATTCAAAACAACTATCTAATTTATTTGTATCAAGTAATCCTGTTTTATCAGTTCTTACAGTTATAATGTAATCACTATTTTTTAAACTGTCTTCTGATATTTTATTTCCCATTATATCAATAGTTCTCATTGCAACATCCATCATATTACTGCTCTCATCAATGTCATCTGCTTTAAAATTTACTGCTATTACTTTATCAGCACCTTGTTTTCTTACTTCTACAACTGGTACATTATCTAGTGTCCCTCCATCTAAAAACTTATGATTTTTATATTCACATGGGCAAAATACTGCTGGAAAACTGCTACTTGCTCTTACTGCTTTTCCTATTGAAATATCTGTAATATATTTATCTTTCTTTTTGGCTTTTGGTATATTATTTGTAAAAATATATTCTTTAGATTCTCCTATATCAACTGTTGGAATTACTATTGGCATTTTTGTTATTTCTCCAATATTTTTTATCCCTTTTCTATTTGCCAATTCATCAAATGCTTTTTCGATGCTATTTCCTGTTTTTAATCCTAATAATGGTATTTTTTTGTTTTTCATAAAGTTTCCTAATCCTGATAATATTGAACTTGCATTTATTTGTGTTATATCACTTGCATATCTTTTAAATAAGATATAAATATAGTATGGTGAATACCCTAAAGCATATAAAGTAGCAATAAGAGAACCTGAACTAGTTCCTCCTATTGCGTCTATTTTTATATTGTTTTCTTCCAATGCTTTTAATACTCCTGCATGAGCAATTCCTCTTATTCCACCACCAGATAAGGCTAATCCTAACTTCAAGTTTTCTAACCTCCTCTAAATTATAGACTATTATTTTAAATATACACATAAATAATTAATTATATTCAACATTATAAAGAATATGTAACCAAAAAAGAAAAAGTTACTCTATATTTTTAGAATAACTTTTTCTTTTTTATTAATTATTTAGTATAATAAAATTCTCCAAATCCAAATTCTACTTTATAAAATTCTCCAATAAAACTTGGCTCTAGTTGTGTATTTATTATATATTGTGGCTCTAAGATTACTTTTCCTTCTGAATTAACAACTCCCCATTTTCCATCTAATTTTATTCCTGCAAATCCATATTCATTTAGGTCTGTTGCCTTTTCATATTGGTAATCTAATACTATATTTCCATTTGAATCTACAAATCCCCATTTACCATTATTGAAAGTTGCAAATATTTTATTACCTTTTAATGCCTCTTTACTTGAAATTTCTTTTCCTGATAGACTGAAATATTTTGTTACTTCATCATTATATATTTTTATATATTCTTTTTCTACCACTATATTAGCATTTGGCAAATCACATAATTTGTTTATGTTTTTGTCATATATTTGTGTTGTTTTGTCTTTAGCTAGTGTTGTTGTTACAAAATCTGTATTTTGTAATTTTTCTATTGAATCATATTTTATATCTATTTTTATTTCATTATTACTATTTATAACTCCTAGTTTTCCATCTAATGAAACTATAAAATTATCATCTGATAAATATTCAATATATGAATAATTTTGCTTTGTTATTGTATTATCATTTTTATCGATTATACTATATACTGTTCCATTTGTATTATCAATTTTTATTTTGTAGTTCTCATTTGATGTTTCTAATATTGCTATATTGCTATCAGCTTGTACTTCTGTTCCTTCTTTGGTATATACATTTTCTGTTCCATCTTCGTTAGTTGCATATATATATATTCCTGTATTGTCAATTTGTTTATATTCTACTGGTATTATAATTTTACCCTCTAAATTTGCAACTCCGAATTTTTTAGTTTTTTGTAATATTAATGTTTCATCTGTTAAATTATATGTTATTGATTGATATTCATTTCCTATTACTTGTTCTTTATTTTTAAATAACCCATATTGGCCATTTTTGGCAGCAATTAAATAAATATCATTTCCTTTTACATCTGTTATTCTTTGTATTTCGTTATATTCTATTTCTAATAACATTTTGCCATTAATATCTATATATCCATATCTATATCCCTCTTCTGTTTTATTTCCAACAATATATCCTGCATTTTTATATCCATTTTCATCGTTTGAATATCCGTCAACATTTATTTGGCCATATTGTGGTTTTATAAGCTGATTTCCTTTTAAGTTTATAATTCCATATTTTCCTTCTTTTTGTATTAATAGTTCTCCTTCTTTATATGGTAATCCTTCTATTTTATCATAAATAGCTTTTGTTAATTTTTTTCCTTCTAAATTTATTAACCCAAATTTTTCATTTTCTTTATATGTTAAAACACTTTTTTCATACATTAAACTACTTGCAATATTTTTTAATTTTATTGGCTCTATTGATTTAACTTCTGTAAATATTTCTTCACCATTTTGATTTAAGACTTTTGTATTATCGTTTGTGTAACATATAAATACTGCCTTTTGTGGATTTGGAATAATTACATTTGTATATTCTGTATTTATTATTTTCTTTCCTTCTTTATTTATTACTCCATATTTATTATCTACCTTTAATGTAAAATACTCATAATTATCAATTTTCTCTATTTCGTATTTTTTTCCATCATCAATTACTTTTTTTGTTATAAAAAATCCAATTGTTGCGATTATTATTATTAATATA
>CAJMRU010000208.1 GCA_905215845.1 uncultured bacterium | reverse complement strand
CTGTTAGTGAAATACTTAAGAGGTATGTAAACATTTTTTATTTTATCACTTAACTTTGAATAATCATAATCAATATTTAAAATATTTAATAATAAAGAAATATCAAAGTTTTTAGAATTAGCATTTGAATTTAAACTATCTTTAATATCTCCATACTGGTGATCTGAAATTAAGTTATTTTCAATACTATCATTTCTTTTTATCTTTTGAAGAGCATAATCTTCAACTAAGGATAAAACCTTTCTTCTTAAATCATTTAAAAGACTTAATTTAGGAATAAACGATCCATCATCTAAATCTATATTAAAATGTTTAAACTCAAATGGAGTAGAAGCTGTTTTTGAAAATTGACTTATTATAGTTTCTTCACTTAAAGGTCTATTTTTGGCCTCTAATGGAATTAAATCAGAAACATAATTTATAAATAAATCTTTATATAACTCTATATTAGAAGCTGAGGATACTGAAACTACAATAGGTTTTCCTTCCTTTATAGAAATATTACAATTAAGAGCAACTTTTCTATATTCTTTAGAATAACTTGATTTTGCTAAATCGCTTAATTCTTTTGAACTCATTTTATAAACATTATTACCTAATTTAATATTTCCCTTCATTCTACCAATAATTACAGTATCTCCAACATTAGTTTCAGTAATATTTTTATTATTACAATTCATCAACTCAGAAACAGTATAAGAACCTTGCTCATAATCAACAGAAATTGTATCACCAATTTTAATAGGTTCGTTTAGTTTTATTGTAATTAATCCTTTTTTCTCATTATATTTTTGAATCTTTCCTAAGTAAAGACCCATATTATTAGGCTTTTCCTTATAAACTAAATCTTTATTCCCAGAATTAGATAAATGCCCAGAAGAAGACATACCTCTATTAAAAACTTGTAATAGTTCTTTTCTATCATTTTCATCGATAATATATTCTTCATTAGAATATGCTAAATCTATATATTTTCTATAAATTCTAGTTACAGTAGCAACATATTCAGGATTTTTCATTCTACCTTCAATTTTAAAACATTTAACACCTGATTCTATTAACTTAGGAATATAATCTAAACCACATAAATCACGAGTGCTTAAAAGATATCCTGAATTTATTTTTTTATCATTTTCTAATAACTCAAAAGGCAATCTACAAGGTCCAGCACATTTGCCCCTATTGCCAGAACGGCCACCTATCATACTAGAAAAAAGACATTGCCCAGAATAAGAAATACATAAAGCTCCATGGATAAAAGTTTCAATTTCTACATCAGTATTTTTACAAATGAAATCAATATCATTTACAGAAAGTTCTCTTGAAAGAACGATTCTTTTAAAACCTAAATCTTGTAACTTTAAAGCTCCATTTAAATTATGAACAGTCATTTGAGTACTAGCATGAATTGGCAAATCAGGAAAAGTTTTTATTAATTTCATTGCTAAACCTAAATCCTGAACAATAATTGCATCAATTCCAAATTTATAAGCTTTTTTAGCTAAGTTTAGAGCTGATTCAAGTTCATTATTTTTTATTAAAGTATTTAATGTAAGATTTGTCTTAACCCCTCTTATTTTTGCATATTCAATAACTTTCTCTAAGGCTTCATCATCAAAATTAGTAGCAAAAGCTCTAGCACTAAAAATATCAGCACCAAAATATACACTATTTGCACCATTTTGAACGGCAGCTTTTAAACATTCAAAATCACCAACAGGTGAAAGTAATTCAACCATAATTTTATATATAACCAATTCCTTTCATTTATTTTTAGTATTTTGAGTATATATCTATTAACTAAATTCGACATTATTATACCATAAAAATATAAGAATAAAACCATAAATATACAATTTCTTTTCACTATTAAACAAGAATATAAAAAACGGGAGAAACAAGGTATATAATGATAAAATTTACAAATAATAATTTTAGAAATTTAATGTAAAGTATTCTAAAATAGTAAAATTTATGATATACTATTTATAGTAAAGAGAGGTGTATTGATATGATACAAGTAACAAATATTCAAGATTTAAAAACAGCAGTAAATCAAAATGGAGAAATGGTTATTACTATGAATAATAACGATATTGTAATTATGAAGATGGAAGAATATAGAGAAAAAATATTAAAGGAAGATATAGAAAAACATCTATTAAGGGCAGAAGATGATATAAGAAATGGCAGAGTAAGAGATGCTAGAGAAGTCTTTAAAGAATGGAAAGAGAAATATGGAATATAGCATAAAATTAGCAGACCAATTTTTAGAAGAATTTGAAGAAATATGTGATTATATTTCTAATAAATTAAAAAATATAGATGCCTCAAATAGATTAAGAGAAAAAGTAATAGATAATGTTCTTTTATTAGAAAATTCACCCCAAATGTATACTAAAATAGAAAAGATAGATAGAACAGAACGACAATATAGAAGGATGGTTGTAAATAATTATGTTATTTTATATACCATAGATGAGTTAGAAAAAATAGTTTATGTTGTACATATATATTATAGTAGAAGAAATTATTTAGATAGTGGGTTATTATAGTATTACATAAAAATTGCTTTGAATTTAGAAATAAATGCAAAGCAATTTTTTTATGTATATTGCAGATTTGCTAAGATTAATATTTAAAAAATGTATGGTAATTTCGAGTAAAAATGTGCTATAATATTAAATATAAAATAAAATTTAAAATACATTTTAATTGTTAATGCT
>CAJMRU010000207.1 GCA_905215845.1 uncultured bacterium | reverse complement strand
ATAGATCTTTATACTATTAATATTATGATAATATTTTAACGATAGAATGGAGAGAACTATGAAATTTTTTGATAGTCATGCACATTTAGATGATGAAAAATTTAACGAAGATAGAGAACAGCTAATAGGAGAAATAAAAAAGTCAGGTATAGATAAATTCATATCAGCAGGATATAGTTTAGAAGGGTCAAAAAAAGGAATAGAATTAGCAAGTAAATATGATTTTATATACACAACAAGTGGGATTTCACCTAATGATATTCCACAAACAGAAGAGGAATTGTGGATAATACTTAAAGAAATTGAAAAAATGGCACAAGAAAACAAAAAAGTAGTAGCAATAGGGGAAATAGGTCTAGACTATTATTGGGAAAAAGAAGAAAAAATGAGAAAACTTCAAAAAATAGCATTTATAGAACAAATAAAAATAGCAAATAAAATAGACTTGCCAATAGTGATACATACAAGAGAAGCAGTAATGGATACAATACAAATATTAAAAGAAAATCATGTAGAAAATCACGGTGTATTTCATTGTTGCCCATTAAATAGAGAATTGGTAAAAGAAGCTTTAAAACTAGGATTTTATATTTCATTTGCAGGACCAATAACATTCAAGAATTCTAAAAATGCAAATGAAATTATAGAAATGGTACCAAATGATAAAATACTAATAGAAACAGACAGCCCATATCTAGCACCAGAGCCAGTAAGAGGGACAAGAAATAATCCAATAAATGTTAAATATATAGCTCAGAAAGTAGCAGATGTAAAAAAAATGTCATTAGAAGAAGTTGCAAAAATGACATATGAAAATGCAGAAAAAATTTTTAATTTAAAATGATTTTGGGGTCGTGATTTTGGGGTCGGAGACAAAAATCATGAGTAAGTTTAGAACTATTATGTCAAATTTATTAAAAATTGTTCTAATTAAAAAACAATACTAAAATAACCGAATAAAATGTTGAAATATCACGGAATGATGTTCATTTTTTAGTGTTAAAACCAAAAGAAAAAAACGTGTAATTAGGTAAAGAGATAAAAATAGTAGACTTTAAGTTTAAAACCAAATTATAAAAACCACTTTCACTTTATAAGTATGAAAGCGGTTTGAAATTTATAAATAATTAAATGCGAAATTAAATTTATTTTAATAGTTAGATAAATAATATTATTATCTTACCTCAAATTTTTCAAAGCCTCAATTCTATCAGCCGTACTTGGATGAGTAGACCAAATGTTAGTAGTTTTTTTCTTACCATTCTTTTTAAAAGGATTTACAATATACATATTAGCAGTTGCGCTATTAGCATATTCTAATTCATTAGGGTCATTCTCCAATTTCTCTAATGCAGAAATCAATCCTTCAGGGTTACGAGTAAATTCAACAGCTGTACTATCAGCTAAAAATTCTCTTTTTCTAGATAAAGCAAGTTGCATAAGAGAACCAAAGATAGGAGATAAAATTAAAAATACTAAGCCAATAACCATTAAAATAGCATTTCCTTTATTATCACTATCGCTATCATTATCCCTAATGCCACCCCAGAATAAAGCTCTAGAGAACATATCAGAAATCATAACAATAAAACCCACCATTACAGAAACTATACAACTAAGTCTAATGTCATAATTTTTAATATGGCTCATTTCATGAGCAATAACACCTTCTAACTCATAATAGTCTAATTTTTCTAATAATCCAGTAGTTACACAAATTACTGCATTTTGAGGATTTCTACCAGTAGCAAATGCATTAGGTTGAGCATCTTCAACTACATAAAGTCTAGGTTTTACAGGTAAGCCAGAAGTAACCATTAATGCATCTAAAATATTTACTAATTTTAAATCTTCTTCTTTTGTAGCAGGTCTAGCTCTATTTACAGAAAGAACAATTTTATCACTATAATAATAAGAGCCCCAGGCACTAGCAATTGAAAAAATTAATGCAATAACAATTGACATAGTACCTAAATTTAATGCATGGCATATATAATAAACAATAAGTGTGATAACTACTATAAATATTGCTACAATTATACCAGATCCAAATTTATTTTTTCTAACACTTTCAAACATATATTACCTCCAAAAAAATAGGAAACACAGGTAAAGTGTTTCCTTAAAATTATGCATTTTTTCCAAAGTCAACTTTAACATTTTTTCTAGCTTCACTACTTTCTGTTTGGAATAGTTCGCGAGGTTTAAAGTTAAACATATTGGCAATTATATTAGAAGGAAAAACTTCTAATTTAGTATTATAAGTTGTTACTGTGTCATTATAGAATTGTCTAGAAAAAGAAATTTTATTCTCTGTATTTCTTAATTCTTCAGATAATTCAGAAAAGTTTTGATTAGCTTTTAAATCAGGATAACTTTCAGAAATAGCCATGATTGATTTTAAAGTTGTAGATAATTCATTGTCTAAATTAGCTTTCTCAGCAACTGATGCGTTATCAGACCAAGCAGATCTTAACTCTGTTATTTTTTCAAAAGTTTCTTTTTCATGAGCCATATATCCTTTAACTGTTTCAATAAAGTTTGGAATTAAATCGAATCTTCTTTGTAATTGTACATCTATTTGACTCCAAGCATTATCAACTCTAAATCTGGCCTGAACTAATCCATTATATAAAGCAATCACAATTATAGCAATTACAACAATAATAGCTAGAATAATTAATAAAACCATTAATACTCCTCCTTACTTAATAATATATTATACACAAATATAACATATTATTAAA
>CAJMRU010000206.1 GCA_905215845.1 uncultured bacterium | reverse complement strand
ATCGCTCATGGTGGTTTGATTTTAAGATCTTGGTGAAGACATTTATAAATATTTGAATGGTTCTTCTCAAGGGTTAAGTACTTTTCTGAATGAAGCAAAAAAAATCGCCATAAAATGTGGTCGCTATGAATTCAGAGATGAAGAAAATCTCTTTAAACTTTTTCAGGCATATTTGCCTGAAGTTTTAGAAAGAAAGAATATTAATAATTTTGGTGAATTAATGCAATATTTACCAAATGATGTTTTAACTTTCTTATAATTAAAAAACTGCGCTAAGAATAATAAAAATTCATTCTTAGTGCAGTTTTTTTCTAATTTATTATATGCTATTTTACTATTTTCCCTCCACCTAGCACTATATCATTTATATATAAAACTAAAGCTTGTCCAGGAGTAATAGCCCTTTGTGGCTCTAAAAAATTAACTTCAACAGTTTTATTATCAATTTGGTTGATGATTGCATCTGCTTCTTTTGCTGAATATCTTACTTTAGCTTTTACCTTCATATTTTCAATTTTATTTTCTGTTAATAAATTATTAAAATCTGTTATTATTGCTTTTGGGCTGAAAATTTCTTCTTCTTTTCCAACTATAACTTCATTTTTATCTTTATCAAGTTTAACTACATACAGTGGAAACTTACTAGATATTCCTAAACCTTTTCTCTGTCCTATTGTATATTTATATAGACCTGTATGCTTTCCTAATATATTTCCCTCAGTATCAACAATATTTCCCTTTTTTGATTTCAAATTATTTTCTTCTAAAAATCGTACATAATTATTATCTGGTATAAAGCATATATCTTCACTATCTTTTTTATTAGCAACTTCTAATCCGTGTTTTCTTGCTATTTCTCTTATTTCGTCTTTATTTTCAAACTCTCCCAAAGGAAAAATTGTATCTTGTAATATCTCTTTTTTTACATTGTATAAAACATAACTTTGATCTTTTCTTATAGAATCTGATTTTTTTAGTACTTTTTGATTCCACTTTTCATCATATTCTATCTTAGCATAATGACCTGTTGCTAAATAATCACATCCTAATTCTTTTGCCTTTTCATGCATTATATCAAATTTTATATATCTATTACATTTTATACATGGATTTGGTGTTTCACATATTGAATAACTGTCTATAAAATCTTTTATTACATATTTGTAAAATTCTTTTTTTAATTCAATTGTTATATGTTTTATACCTAATTTTTCACAAACATTTTTAGCATCTTTTACAGTAGTTATATTATTACAACTATCTCCAAATAATTCTAAGGTTGCACCTATTACTTCATATCCTTGTTCTTGTAATAATATTGCTGAAACAGAGCTATCTACTCCTCCACTCATTCCAAGTAATACTTTACCTTTTTTTTCCATATTTTATGCCTCGTATAATGTAAATATATTTATTATACGAATTTCTCCTTTCTTTGAAATTTGTTATAATATTTATATAGACTCTGTGGATTGGTGTTTTTTCCTATCGCTTGACGATTTCTTTGAAAGGCTCTAACCACAGATGTTTGTTAATTTGTTAATTAGTTAGATAACGCATGACGTTTTATTTAGAACGAGGCTACATTCAGCAAACATTTTGTGGATCACATTGTCTAAATTTTATTTGAAAAGGAGCAATCATTATGATTTATGTTGGTATCGATGTTGCAAAGGACAAGCACGATTGCTTTGCAATGAACTCTGATGGAGAAATTTTAATTGAAAAAATGACTATTCAAAACAATTTTGATGGTTTCAATTCTTTATTCAATTCTATTTCTCAATTTAATGAAAGTTTTGAAAATATTAAAGTAGGACTTGAAGCTACTGGTCACTACAGCAATAACATTCTTAACTTTCTGACATCAAAAGGATTTAATGTTTATGTCATTAATCCACTACAAACTAATCTTTACAGAAAAGGTCAAAGCCTTAGAAAGACCAAAACAGATAAGTTAGACGCTCGTTTTATTGCTACAATGCTTATCACAGAAAACTTAAAGTCCTACTCTAATTTATCTTATCACATTTCTGAATTAAAGTCACTAGTTAGACATAGATTTCGTTTGGTTCAAGAACGCTCTAAATTTAAAACCTCTCTTTCTAGGCTAATTACACTTGCTTTTCCAGAATTAGAAAAAATAGTTTGGTCTACTTCTCAAAATTCTGTACTTTATCTTCTTAATGAACTTCCTTCTGTAGAGCAAATTTCTGAATGTAATTTGAAACATCTTACATCGATTTTAGAAAAATATTCTAAAGGTAAATACAGTAGAGATAAAGCAATTGAAATACGTGAACTTGCTAGAAAGTCTATTGGTACTAATAGTCATTCTTTATCTTTTGAATTAAAACAAGTTATTCAAACCGTCTTATTTTTACAATCTCAAATTGATGATATCGATAAAGAACTAAAAACTTTAGTTGATGAACTTAATAGTCCAATAATGTCTATTCCAGGTATTTCTTATGTTTCTGCTGCTTTCATTTTAGCTGAAATTGGTGATATTAATAATTTTGATTCACCAGCCAAATTACAAGCTTTTGCAGGACTTGATCCATCTACATATCAATCTGGAAAATATACTGCTACTCATTCAGTAATGGTGAAACGTGGTTCTAAGTATCTGCGTTGGGCTTTACTTAATGCTACAAGACTTGTTTGTATGCGTGATAAAACATTTAATGATTACAAAAATTCTAAGCTCGCTGAAGGTAAACATTACTTTGTAGCACTTAGTCATACTTCTAAAAAATTAATTAGAGTTATTTATTATTTATTA
>CAJMRU010000205.1 GCA_905215845.1 uncultured bacterium | reverse complement strand
TAAAATGGGGAGAAATTTCTCATTTTAACTTGTACTAAATCTTGACATAGGACCAAATATTTTATATCTTCCATTTTTCTTACGCTTTCCCTTATAATCATATATTTTTGTCTCTTATGTATTCATAATCACCATACGTATAGTAAAAGGCTCATTTTACCTTTTACAAAATTTTTGCATGGAATCCTGCTCATATAATCAAGTTTTTTAACCCCTTCATATTACAGAAACATAAAAGAATTCGCAACGTATACTAATAAAATTATAATTCTTTTTCTAATATCAACATTCTTGAGTCAGCAAGTTTACATTTATAAGAATACTTTCCTTTTTCCATAGTACCCGAAAAACAAAGATAGTAATCTTCTGCTTTAGATTTTTCTTCTGGAATTTTATCTAAATCTTCTTTTAAATAATTATAAACATATCTAGAAATAATAATATCACAAATCTGCTTCTTAGTATCCTGATTCAATACTTTTAGATAATACATCTTTATTTCATCTTCCCCAGTTGGAACATATTTGACAATATATAATGCACATCTTCCATAATAAATTTTTTGCACATCCATATCATTTTCCAACGTTTTAGAATTCAAATTTTTGTGAGGCAAATATTTTATTTCCTTATTTTCTGTTGTAAAATCTAAAAAATTTTTATTATGAGTCCCCGATCTCCCTGTTTTGCTAATATTTCCACCTGTAGGATTAGTTAATTTCTTAAGCATTCTATTCATACAGCTAATCAAACGATTTCTTATATCTGTTGTATCCAAATTCTTATAAAATTTTTCTATATCCCGTTTAGACCCTTCTTTTCTTTTATATGAGCACCCATCATCATGTTTTTCCATGTCCGATTGCACTACTTTAAAATATCTACGTTGCTCTCCTTTTACAACTGTAAGCGGCGCCAATTTACAAAGAGGACAGAACATGTGTCCTTCATATTTTTTAATTGCTTCTTGATGATTTTTATCATATAAATTCCAATAAACATCTGCAGGATAATTTCTATCATTTTCAAAATAAAATTCTTCAAACTTATTTTTCATTTATAAATTTCTCCTTTGTCCTATCATTTATAAATTTTACCATCCCCTGCTTATATATGCAGCCAGGACATTTTCCAATACTCCTTTTGAAAAAGTACTAATATGCTTTGCTATCATTTTCACGATGGTATCCTTATTTTTATCTCGCGATTCTACAATCTGCTTCATGCTATTGTACTCTGGAGAATTAACATCCGTTTTATTCACAGCCGTTTGTAATTCTTTAAGAAATGGCTCTATGTTTAAATTTTCAAGGACAGCCGCATTTTCCAGAATTTCTACACCGTTCATAGAAATAACAGTATCCTCATTTTCTCTTATGCTCGCATTATTAAGTAATCTCGCTGATCCACTGATTTTGACATTCCCCATATCAATTTTCACTCCCATACAAATTACTCCTTTATTTTTGATTAATTCCGAGATTATTCAACACCTGAGCATCTCCTGCGAACTGACTTCCACTAAGGTCAATCGAAATATTCTGATTTCCGATTCCACCATCAATAATAATTTTCTCCAGTACCGATAAAACCCTGTTCAAAAAATCTTTATTTATAAATAAAATCTGCAAATTTTTTCCCGAATTCATACAAATAGTTAACATCATCGACTGAGACCGTTTCTTATTGTCAGCATACCATGTATAAAAAATAATTCCACCTAATACAATCATTACAAAAGCAACTACTGCTTTAAATGCAAACATACATATTCCAAGCCCAATAAGAACCAAGGCACTCCACGGGAGTTTTACCGGGCTTAGTTTTTGCGTAGTAATGTAAGATACGTTGCTTAACTGAACCATTGTTCCCTGCCATGTCATAATATTTCCGGTAATATTTAATTGTTCTGTTTCTATACATTTCTCATTTTGTAATAAATCCATGTTTCTCCACCTCACAATTTACTTTCTTTTCGGACATCCAGTTATTTCTGAATGTCCGATGCTTTTAGCTAATCATAAAAAGTTCCAATTTTTATGATCTTTTTGGTCTCTTAGGCTGATGTAAAATCAATGGGCAGATTGAAGCTCCGCCAATTTCACTTTTTTGAACTTCTGCTTTTATCGTCTTGTCCAAAATATTCAGCAGACCATTCTTTACAGCTTTTTTCATACTGCTTTCACCTCCTGACCAATTATTTTTCCCAGTGCCAACAAAATTGCACTTAAAATTATTCCAAAACTCATGTACAAAATATAGCTGGTTTCAATTTTCACGAAAAAAAAGATCAGAATACTTCCACATTCTATAACCGCTATAATTCTCGCGATTCGTTGACTGTTTTCATATTCCTTCCTGCTCCATTCCATATTTGGATGATTCACTGCCCCAATGATTTCAATAATTATCGTTGCAGCAATAACCAACGTTATATTTATACACATGTGTTTTGTCAAAAATAAAAAAATTAAATACGAATAAACCACATATATTCCAATTGTTCCTATAAAACATCCGATAAAGCTATTCGCGTGAAAACCTCCTGCACGCTTTCGAATACAAGAAAAATAAAATACAAACAAAATAGTCTGTCCTACTTTTTTTATCCAAAATGAAATCAGAAAAATGACTGAAAAACCAATTATTTTTTCCAAAAGTATCTGTATATGATAACTATATATTTCCTTATCGCATTCTTTTATAAACCCATTAAATAGCAAACTGTCTACCAATTTTTCTGCCCAATGCTGCGTCATAACGTAAGCGATGAATAACACACCGCCTACCCAAAACAGTAAACGACTACCATTTAC
>CAJMRU010000204.1 GCA_905215845.1 uncultured bacterium | reverse complement strand
TATTAGTTTATAATTAAAAAGTTAATAGAATAAATTATAATCATAAAAAAGACTACAAGAAAAGTTAAAATCAAAATTTCTTGTAGTCTTAAAATATTAAATTTACATTACTTGAAAAATCAACCAATTTATAGTATAATATCAAAAGTATTTTAACAATAAAGGAGAATTTATATATGTTTGAAAAATTAGAAGCAGTAGAAAAGAGATATGAAGAATTAACAAAAATGATTAGTGACCCAGAAGTAATATCAAATCACACAGAATGGCAAAAATTAGTAAAAGAACATGCAAGTATAGAAGATGTAGTATTAAAATTCAGAGAATATAAACAAGTAAAACAAGCAATGGAAGAAGCAGAAGAATTAATGAAAGACCCAGAAATGAAAGAACTAGCAGAAGAAGAATATTATTCAGCTAAGGAAAAAGTTCCAGTAATAGAAGAAGAACTAAAAATATTATTAATACCAAAAGACCCAGATGATGACAAAAATATAATGTGTGAAATTCGTGCAGGAGCTGGAGGAGAAGAAGCAGCACTATTTGCAGGAACATTATTTAGAATGTATGCAATGTATGCTGAAAGAAAACATTGGAAACTAGAAATATTAAACGAAAATGAAACAGGATTAGGTGGATATAAAGAGATATCTTTTATGATCACAGGAAAAGGTGTATATAGTAGACTAAAATTTGAAAGTGGTGTTCATAGAGTACAAAGAGTACCAGATACAGAAAGTAGTGGAAGAATACACACATCAACAGCAACAGTTGCAGTTTTACCAGTAGTAGAAGATGTAGAAATAGATATAAATCCAGCAGATATAAAAATGGAAGTGTTTAGAGCATCAGGTGCTGGAGGACAACATATAAACAAAACATCATCAGCTGTAAGATTAATTCATGAACCAACAGGAATAGTAGTAGAATGTCAAACAGAAAGATCACAATTCCAAAATAAAGATAATGCCATGAAAATGTTAAAAACAAAATTATATGAAATAGAAAAACAAAAACAAGACAGTGAGATATCAAATGCTAGAAAATCACAAGTAGGTTCAGGCGATAGAAGTGAAAAAATCAGAACATATAATTATCCTCAAGGAAGAATTACAGACCATAGAATAGGAATGAGCATATATCAAATGGAAAACTTCTTAAATGGGGACATAGATGAAATGGTAGATAATTTAATAGCAGCAGATAGAGCTGAAAAATTAAAAGGTGAAGAATAAAAATCATAGATATTGTTTATTCAGAAAGAGAACAGAGATAAAAGTAAGTTATATATTATAAAAATACTAAGTAGACTATCAAAATATTATTTTATATTTTAGATAGTCTTTATTTAGTTGTAGGAAGTTGTAAATAAACAAAAACGAAATATTGTTGATAATTTAATATAAGAATAATAACAATTTTAGAGAATATAAATTGATTAATGCTAAAATAATAACAGGAAAAAGAGAAAGTGCAGTAAGAATATTTGCATTAAATAAAAAAATATAAAACTAAAAATAAGGAGAACTATATGCAAGAGATTCTAAAAACAACCATATTAGGTTTATTTTTTGGTACATTTGGAACTACAATTGGAGGAATAATAGGTATAAAACTAAAAAGAAACTCAAATAAATTCTTAAGTTTTATACTATCATTTGCATCAGGGCTAATGATGGCAATAATATGTTTTGACTTAATTCCAGAAGCACTAAATATTAGTAATATAATTAGTGTAATATTAGGGATATTAATGGGAATAGTTACAATGATATTTTGTGATTTGATAGTACAAAAGAAATTTAATACAAAAGAATTAAATATAAAAAAAGGAAAAATAAAAGAAAATAACTTATTAAAAACAGGAATTATAGTGTCAATAGGTCTAGCAATACATAATTTCCCAGAGGGATTAGCTATTGGTTCAGGATTCGAAGCTTCAATAAAATTAGGATTAGGCCTTGCAATAGCAATATGCTTACATGATATACCAGAAGGTAGATTCCAATGTAGACACCAAGTTAAATATGCTTGAAAAACAATTTGAATGCAAATTTATTATAAATAATGTGAGTTTTACAGTAGCAAAAAGTATGGCATATTGGCTATTTTTTCACTTTGGTGAAATGCCATATGTTTAAAAATAGGAAATGTTGATATTTGAGTACTTACAAAGAATGGTTGCCATATTTTAATGTGCTGAGGTAAGGATGCACTATCATAGATAGGGCATTCTTGCCGTGAAAGGACAAGTTATGAAAAGAGGGGGAAATAAAGATAAAAAAGCTGTAGTATATTAATTAGATATACTGAGATTATTAACAGAAAAGAAAAAGAATAACATACAGCTAAAATTTAAAATAATGTAGTGAAAGATAGAAAATAAAGTGGTATAATAAAATACAGAAATAGGAGTGAGAATTTTATGAGACAGAATATATATGATATTAAAAGTTTTTCAGATGCGTATGATAAAATGAGATATGAAAACAAAGGAATGAATGCAAATGATTTAGTTGAAATACCTAATTTTAGAAAATTAATACCAGATTTGAATAATAAAAAAGTTCTTGATTTAGGATGTGGTTATGGAGAAAATGACATATATTGCAAAGAATTAGGAGCAAAAGAAGTATTAGGAATTGACATATCTGAACATATGTTAAAAATAGCTTTAGATAATAACAAAGATAAAGACGTAAGATACAAATTGATGGCAATGGAAGATATAGATAAACTGGAAGAAAAATTTGATGTAGTTATTTCTTCATTAGCTATTCACTATGTAAAGGACTATGATAAATTAATAAAAGATATATATAATTTATTAAATGAAGGTGGAATATTAATT
>CAJMRU010000203.1 GCA_905215845.1 uncultured bacterium | reverse complement strand
TTAAAAAAGAAATTTGATTTTTCTGATAAGGGAATGGTTGCTTATAATATTGGAAATGAAGAACCTGCAATAATTTTAAAAGACAAAAATAAATTTGAGAATTTAAAGCCTACAATATGGTTTGAAGTAGAAGATGTTGCAATCTTCTATAAAGAAATGTTGAATAATGGTATAAAATTTTTGAGTGAGCCTTTTAAAATTGGAACTGGTAATGCAGTCGAGTTTGAAGATCCATTTGGAAATAGACTTGGCGTTACAGATTATATTAAGTAAGGAGTAGAGATTATGTCAAATATAGATTTGGTATTATTAGGACTTATTAAACAAAAATCACAAAGTGCTTATGATATTAAAAAAAATATAGAATATCGTAATATACCAAGATGGGTAAGAATTAGTGAACAGTCTATTTATAAGAAAGTATTACAATTAGAATCAAAAGAATATATTGTTAGCCATAAAGAGAAAGAGGGAAATATGCCAGATAAAGCAGTATATACTATTACTGACAAAGGTAATGATTATTTTAATAGACTTATGAATGATATTTCAAATTATGATGTTAGTCTATATTTGGATTTTAATATTATTATTACGAATTTAGATTTAGTAGATGATGAACAAAAAAAGATTCTTGTTTCTAATATAAAATCAAAGATATTAGAATTAAAAGAATTGCTAAATGAAAGACAATCTCATAGACAACATATTCCTAATGTTGGAAAACAAATGTTCAAACAACAATTAGCATTAGTAGAAACATTAGAAAAGTGGATAATTGATTTTGAGAATAGTTTAAAAGGACAAAATTAGCAAATATTGATTTTAAGTTAAAAGATAAATTTGTAGGGAGGGAAATTCCATGAAAATAATCAACATTGGTATTCTTGCTCATGTAGATGCAGGAAAGACGACTTTAACGGAAAGTCTGCTTTATACAAGTGGAGCGATTTTAGAATTAGGCAGTGTAGATAAGGGAACAACAAGGACAGATACTATGTTTTTAGAACGTCAGCGTGGAATCACAATTCAGGCAGCAGTTACTTCTTTTAATTGGAATGACTACAAAATCAATATTGTAGATACTCCTGGACATACAGATTTTATAACAGAAGTGTATCGTTCCTTATCTGTTCTTGATGGAGCTATTTTAGTAATTTCTGCTAAAGATGGTGTACAAGCACAAACAAGAATACTATTCCATGCACTTCAAAAAATGAATATACCAACAATTATTTTTATAAATAAAATAGATCAGTATGGAATTAACTTAAATAATATTTATCAAAATATCAAAGAAAAACTTTCAAATGATATTATTGTTATGCAAAATGTAACATTAACTCCAGAAATATCAATTAAAAATATCATTGATTTAGATGAATGGGATCCTGTAATTTCCAAAAATGATAAACTTTTAGAAAAATATATTGTAGGAGAAAAATTGACTATACAAGAATTAATGTATGAAGAATATAGGTGTGTTAAAAAAGGTTCGTTGTTTCCTATATACCATGGAAGTGCTAAAAATAATATAGGAACTCAACAACTCATTGAAGCTATTTCAAATCTTTTTTGTCCTGAAATGAATAAGAATTATTCAGAACTATGTGGAAGAGTTTTTAAAATTGAATATACAGACCATAAGCAAAGATTAGTTTATTTGCGTCTTTACAGTGGAACATTACACTTACGAGATACAATTGTATTGTCAGAAAAAAAGAAAGTGAAACTTACAGAAATATATATTCCTTCAAATGGAGAAATGATACAGACAGAAATAGTTTGTTCTGGAGATATTTTTATAATACCTAACAATACATTAAGATTGAACGATATTATAGGAAATGAAAAGATTTTGCCATGCAATGTATGGAATGACAAGCCTGTACCAATGCTACGAACAAGAATTGAACCGATAAAAATAGAAGAGAGAGAAAAATTATTGGATGCTCTTACAGAAATTGCAGATACTGATCCTCTTTTACGTTATTGTGTTGATACGATAACACATGAAATCGTCATTTCTTTTTTAGGAACAGTGCAGTTAGAAGTTATCTGTTCTCTGTTGATTGAAAAATATCACATAAACATAAGAATCGAAGATCCAACCGTAATTTATTTGGAAAAGCCATTACAAAAGGCAGATTATACTATTCATATTGAAGTACCACCAAATCCATTTTGGGCATCAATTGGATTATCAATAACTCCACTTCCAATTGGCAGTGGAATACAGTACGAAAGCAAAGTTTCACTCGGTTATTTAAATCAAAGTTTCCAAAATGCAGTAAGAGAAGGTATTAATTATGGACTGGAGCAAGGTTTGTATGGCTGGGAAGTAACAGATTGTAAAATATGTTTTGAATATGGTGTTTATTATAGCCCTGTTAGTACTCCCTCGGATTTTCGTTTTCTTGCCCCAATTGTACTTGAACAAACATTGAAAAAAGCGGGAACGCAATTATTAGAGCCATATCTTTCGTTTATACTTTTTACACCACAGGGATACCTTTCTCGTGCATATAATGATGCACAAAAACATTGTGCAATAATTGAAACTAGTCAATCAAAAAATGATGAAATTATTTTTACAGGACATATTCCTGTACGTTGTATTAATGAATATCGTAATACTTTAACTCTATATACAAATGGGCAAGCAGTTTTTTTGACAGAATTAAAAGATTATCAAATTGCTACTTGTGAACCAGTTATTCAATCACGTAGACCAAATAATCGAATAGATAAAGTACGCCATATGTTTAATAAAAAAGAAAATTAAGTTACTATTCGCTAAATTACGTAAGTGCCAAATAAAATAGTGTATTTAAAAAAGTCGATTGAATTGA
>CAJMRU010000202.1 GCA_905215845.1 uncultured bacterium | reverse complement strand
GAAGAGAAAGGGAAACTTTTGGGAATAAATATGAAAAATTATTATGATATATTAGAAGTAAATAGAAGAGCATCAAAAGAAGTTATAGAAAAAGCATATAAAGTATTAGTTAAAAAATATCATCCGGATTTATATACTGGTGAAAAACAAAAATATGCAGAAAAGAAAATAAAAGATATTAGGCTTGGAGTAGCTCAATTTGATACAGTAAATCCATTACTTACAAAAAATAAAAACTTACAAGATATCACTAAATTGATTTTTGAGCCATTGGTAGATTTATCACAAAACTATAAAGCTACACCAGCTTTGGCTACAGAATGGGCAAAACAAGATGCTACGACTTATATTATAAAACTTAGAGAAAATGTAAAATGGTCTAATGGAGAAAGATTTACTTCTGCTGATGTTCAATTTACTTTTGATAGACTAAAAGAAAACACATCAATTTATTCTAAAAATGTACAAAATGTTACAACTTTAGAAATTGTAGATGATTATACAGTAAAAATATATTTAGATAAAGAAATACCATTTTTTGAATATAACTTAACTTTTCCAATTTTATCAAAGACATTCTATGATTCTCAAGATTATAACAATACTACTATTGTACCAGTTGGAACTGGAATGTATAAAGTTAGTGATGTTCAGGGAACTTATATAACCTTGACGAAAAATGCAAATTGGTGGAATAGAGAAAAAGAATTATCATTAGAAAAAATAATTGTTAATATATATGAAACTGTTGGAGAGTTATATAATAGCTTTAAAATAGGAAATGTTGATGTTATAAGCACAACAAATACTAATATTCAAGAATATATAGGAACAATTGGTTATGTACCAAAAGAAGTAAAGGGAAGAGAACATGATTTTATTGCATTTAATATGCAAAACTATTTTTTAGCAAAACCAGAAGTTAGAAAAGCTATATCTTATTCAATCGATAAAAACAATATAATTTCAAGCGTTTATGGAAATAAATATTATACATCAAGTTTTCCACTAGATTATGGAAATTGGGTTTATCAAGAGCAAGAAGTAAGTTCAGGGTATAATTTAGAACAAGCAAAGCAAATTTTAGTTGGCAATGGTTGGGTTTTTAGAAATAAAACTTGGCAAAAAACAGAAAACTATAAAACACAAAGTATAGCATTAAACTTAATAATAAAAGCATCTAATACTAATCATAAAGATGTTGCACAAAATATAAAAACACAACTTGCAAATCAAGGAATAATTATAAATATTCAAGAATATTCAGATGATCAATACTATAATGCTATAAATAATAAAGCCTATGACATGATATTATGTAGTGTTAATTTATCACCAAACCCAGACATGACAATGTTTTTTGGAGACAACAATTTAGCAAATTATTATAGTGATGAAATATCTAAAATTATGGATGAAGTAAAAAACACAACAGATGAAGATATTATAAAAAATGATTATAAAAGATTAGCTGAAATTTATAAAACAGAAGTACCATATATAAGCTTATATACAAATAAATATATAACGGCTTTTTCAAATAAATTAGCAGGAACAATGAATTCAAATTGGTTTAATCCGTTTAATGGAATAGAAACATGGTATAGATAGAAAATAAATAGTAACTGTTAAAAGAATAAAAATAGAAAAAATAAAAAAGTATTGACAAAACAAATATTTGATATATAATAACAGTATCAAACAAAAGTTCAAAAAACGAGGAGGAAGAAAAAATGAGTGAAAATGCAGAAAAGAAAAAAGCATTAGAAGTAGCTATGAGTCAAATAGAAAAACAATTTGGAAAAGGTTCAGTAATGAAACTTGGAGAATTTAAAGCAATGGAAATAGAAGCAATTCCAACAGGAGCATTAAGCTTAGATATAGCATTAGGAATAGGCGGAGTTCCTAGAGGAAGAATTATAGAAGTATTTGGACCTGAATCATCAGGAAAAACAACATTAGCATTACATATTGTAGCAGAAGCACAAAAAATGGGAGGAGAAGCAGCATTTATAGATGCAGAACATGCGTTAGACCCTGTATATGCTAAAAAACTAGGAGTAGATATTGATAACTTAATAGTATCACAACCCGATACTGGTGAACAAGCCTTAGAAATTACAGAAAGTTTAGTAAGAAGTGGAGCTTTAGATGTAATTGTTGTAGATTCAGTTGCAGCATTAGTTCCAAAAGCTGAAATAGATGGAGATATGGGAGATTCTCATATGGGATTACAAGCAAGATTAATGTCACAAGCATTAAGAAAACTTGCAGGAGCAATTAACAAATCAAAAACAGTTCTAATATTTATCAACCAATTAAGAGAAAAAATTGGTGTAATGTTTGGAAATCCAGAAACAACAACAGGAGGTAGAGCATTAAAATTCTATGCATCTGTTAGAATGGATATAAGAAAAATAGAAAATATAAAACAAGATGGAGAAGTAAAAGGGAATAGGGTAAGAGTAAAAGTTATAAAAAATAAAGTAGCACCACCATTTAGAGAAGCCGAATTTGATGTTGTATATGGTCAAGGTATTTCAAAAGAAGGAAATATACTAGATATGGCTGTAAATTTAGATATAGTAGAAAAAGCAGGTTCATGGTTTAGTTATGATGGAAATAGAATTGGGCAAGGTAGAGAAAATGTTAAAAAATATTTAAGAGAAAATCCAGAAATGTTAGCAGAAATAGAGGCAAAAGTAAGAGAAGACTTTGAAAAAGTATTTGAAGAAAGTTTAGGAGAAGAACTTCCTGAAATAGAGGATGATGAAGAAGAGTAAGAATATTTACTAAAAATCACCAAAACCCTTGCATTTTTAGTAAAAAATGGGTATAATATATAAAGAATACAAGAT
>CAJMRU010000201.1 GCA_905215845.1 uncultured bacterium | reverse complement strand
AGGCAAGGAAGCATAATAAATTTATCATCTGTTGTAGGAGTTGTAGGAAATGCAGGACAATGTAATTATTCAGCATCAAAAGCAGGAATAATTGGATTTACAAAAAGTATAGCAAAAGAATTTGCATCAAGAAATATAAGAGCAAATGCAGTTGCTCCAGGATTTATAGAAACAGATATGACAGCAGTTCTAGGTGAAAATGTAAAAGAAAATATATATAATCAAATACCATTAAAAAGAATGGGAAAAGCAAAAGAAGTGGCAAATTTAGTTTATTTTTTAGGAACAGAAGAAAGTTCATATATAACAGGTCAAGTAATAAGCATAGATGGTGGAATGACGATGTGCTAGAAGATAATAGCATAATGCAATAAAATTATTAACTAAAAGAATTGTAATAGTTTTGATTAGATTAAACATTAAATGTTAAATTTATGAAAAAATAGAGATAACTAAATTTTAAAAACAGAAAATTATAGAATGTTGTTATTAAGAAAAGGAAAGGAAAAAAACAATGGAAAAAAGAGTTGTTATAACAGGATTAGGAGCTTTAACTCCAATAGGAAATAATGTAGAAGAATTTTGGGAAGGCATAAAAGAAGGAAAATGTGGGATAGATAAAATAACATATTTTGATACAGAAAATTTCAAAGTAAAATTAGCAGCAGAATTAAAAGGATATGATGCAGAAAAATATTTTGACAAAAGAGAAGCAAAAAGATTAGACAAATTTTCACAATATGCTATGGTTGCAGCAAGAGAAGCTTGGAAAGATAGTGGATTAGATAAAGAAACAGAAGATATGGAAAGAGTAGGAGTAATTGTTGGCTCAGGAATAGGAGGAATTGAAACAATTGAAAACGAACATGAAAAATGTATGCAAAAAGGACCTGATAGAGTATCTCCTATGTATATACCTATGGGAATATTAAATATGGCAACAGGAAATGTAGCAATAGACATAGGAGCAAAAGGTGAATCTATGGCAATGGTAACAGCATGTGCGTCTGGAACTCATTGTATAGGTGAAAGTTTTAGAATGATAAAACATGGATACCAAGATGTAGTATTAGCAGGAGGAACAGAAGCCGGAATAACACCACTAAGCATAGCAGGATTTACAAATATAAAAGCATTAACAAAATCAGAAGACAAAATAAGAGCAAGTATTCCATTTGACAAAGAAAGAAGTGGATTTGTAATGGGAGAAGGAGCTGGAATAATTATTTTAGAAGAATTAGAACATGCTAAAAAAAGAGGGGCAAAAATTTATGCAGAAATAGTAGGATATGGAGCAACTTCAGATGCATATCATATAACATCACCAGCACCAGGAGGAGAAGGTGGAGCAAGAGCTATGAAAATTGCAATGAAAGAAGCAAACACTAAACCAGAAGAAATAACATATATAAATGCACATGGCACATCAACACATCTAAATGATACATTTGAAACACAAGCAATAAAAACAGCATTAGGAGAAGAAAATGCTAAAAAAGTAATGGTAAGTTCTACAAAAGGACATACAGGACATCTATTAGGAGCAGCGGGCGGAGTTGAAGCAATTGTATGTGCAAAGGCAATAAAAGAAGGATTTGTTCCTGCAACAATTAACTATAAAGTAGCTGATGAAGAATGTGATTTAGATATAGTTCCAAATGAAGGAAGAAAACTAGAAATAAAATATGCAATATCAAATTCATTAGGATTTGGTGGACATAATAGTAGTATATTATTAAAGAAATATGAGGACGATAGGGGATAGAGATATGGAATATAAAGAAATAAAAAAGTTAATGGATGATATGGGAGAATCAAAATTAAATTCATTAGAGATAGAATTTCCAGAAGGAATCAAAATTAGTATAAAAAAAGGAGAAAATAACAAACCACCTAAAATAGAACCTTATGTAATAGAAGCAAGTGCTCCAATGACAGTACCTACAATAAAACCAAGTGAAGAAACCAGCATAGTAAAAGGTGAAGATAAAGCAAAAAAAGAAGAAAATTATAAAATTATAAAATCACCAATGGTTGGGACTTTTTATGTAAGTTCAGCACCAGACAAAGAGCCATTTGTAAAGGTGGGAGATAAAGTACATAAAGGTCAAGTTGTATGCATAGTAGAAGCAATGAAATTAATGAATGAAATAGAGTCAGAATATGATGGAGAAATAGTTGAGATTTGCATGAAAAATGAAGATATTGTAGAATATGGAGCAAATTTGATAAAGATAAGATAAAATCTAATTTATATGATTAATATATATTTGATAAAAAGGAAGATGAAAAAGTATGTTAAATAAAGAAGAAATAAAAAATATAATTCCACAAAGAGAACCTTTCTTAATGATTGATGAAGTTGAAAAATATGAGCCAGGAGAAAGTTGCACAGCTTATAAAAATATAAGTGAAGATGAATATTATTTCAAAGGACATTTTCCAGGAAATCCAATAATGCCAGGAGTATTAATAGTAGAAGCATTAGCTCAAACAGGAGCAGTAGCAATTTTATCAATGGAGGAAAACAAAGGGAAAAATGCATTATTTGGAGGAATAGATAAACTTAGATTTAAAAAGCAAGTAATACCGGGCGATAGATTAAAATTAGAAGTTAAGATAATAAAAAGAAAAGGATCAATTGGTATAGGTGAAGCAATAGCAACAGTTGAAGGAAAGGTTGCAGTAAAAGGAGAATTAACATTTGCAATAGTATAATTACAATTTATGGCTAAAAATAAAAAGTACCATAATTAATATATTAAGATAAATTATTTCTATCAAATGCTTGTAATTTTAAATTTTAGGTGCTAAAATATATATGAAGATTAAAAAAAACCAATTTTGGCGATTTTTTAATCTTT
>CAJMRU010000200.1 GCA_905215845.1 uncultured bacterium | reverse complement strand
GTAAAAATAACAATATTAATAGTATCAATTTAGAAGTTAATGAAGAAAACTTTCCTGCTATTAACTTGTATAAAAAACATGAATTTTTAGAAGTTGGTAGAAGAAAAAATTATTATGATGGAAAATTTGATGCTATTTTGATGAAAAAAGCTCATAATGACCTCAAGTCAATGATTTGAGGTCATTGTAAGTTTTCTTCTTTCTCAAGTATTGTTTACAAATTACAAATTCACATAAAAACTCTTAGGTTTGTTTCTTTATTTAATATGATATAGTTAAATCTAATTACAATTTTTATCTTTCATATAAAATTTTCTTTCAGCTAATTTATCTTGTACTCCTCTAAGTGCTTCTCCAAATCTTTGGAAGTGAACAACTTCTCTTTCTCTTAAATATCTTAGTGGGTCTATTACATCTGGATTATCTCTACATAAATCAATTAATTTTTCGTAAGTTGCTCTAGCTTTTTGTTCTGCTGCTAAGTCTTCTTGTAAATTCGCTATTGGGTCTCCTTTACATGCAAGAACTGCTGCATTAAATGGATAACCTGCTGCTGATTGTGGATATACATCTACACCATGGTCTGTGTAATATGGTCCTAATCCCGCTTTTTCTATTTCTTCTATACTTGCATCTTTTGTTAATTGATGAACAATTGCTCCTACCATTTCTAAGTGAGCTAATTCTTCTGTACCAATATCATTTAAAACTGCTTTTGCTTTTTGATCTGGCATTCCAAATCTTTGTGATAAATATCTCAAAGATGCTGCAAGCTCTCCATCTGGCCCTCCATATTGAGAAATAATTACTTTTGCAAGACGAGGGTCTGTGCATTTTATATTTATTGGATATTGTAATGTTTTATTATAAGTCCACATTAATAATTCCCCCTTTCCCAAGGCCATGGTTCTTCTAGCCATCTCCATTTATTACATGGATAATTTATAGTTAATGGGCCATATACTTTTTGATATTTATCTTTCAATTCTTTTACTTCTTTACAATATTTTCTATGCAAGCATAATGCCTTTTGGTCATCTGGATGTGTATCAAGATATAATGCCAATTCAGTAATTGAAAATTCATATGCTCTTATTTTCTGCATCATTTCTCTTCTTAAGTCACAATCAACTCTTCTTTCTATGTTTTCTGGGCACTCTATAAAATTTTGCTCTTCATTCATTTCTGTTGAATTCATTTGACAGTTGCAATTACAGTTACAATTTCGATTTTCTTCTATTGACATTTATTACACCCCTTCCCTATTTTATTCATACTCTCAATGAATCGTATTTCTTCCATTGATTGACAAGGTGTATATGGACTAACTAATTCTGGAAAAATTGTTCCCATTTTTAATCCTACTGCTGGTTTAAATACTCTATCCATATATTGAATTGGTACATAACTTTGTGCTAACATAGGATTTTCAGGAAATACATTCATTTCTTCATCAAATCCACAGTCACAAGAATCACTATAATTTTCATATGATACTACATTTTGACATTTGTCTTCCATAATTTCTCTTTGTAATTCACATGAATTATTTTTATAATTGTTGTTCATACAATAACAATTTCTTCTATTAAACATTTTTCTTCCTCCTTTTTATACATTATATGTATTTTATTTTTAAAATTGACAAAAATTAAAGACTATTGACAAAATATTTTATACACTTTGTCAATAATCTTATTTTTAGTTTTCTAATACTATTTTAGCTCTTGATTTTAGATCCTCATCTTTTTCTAAATTATACATTTGTACTTCTAAATATTCGGTTAAAATTATTTTTTCATCCTCTGGTAAATTTTCATTTTCTAATATTTTTAAGACTAAATCATACATATCTCTTTGATATTTTTTCAACGGGCTAGTTGTTATATCTACTAAACCTTCATCTTCTCCTCTTTTTGCTTCTTCTAAAATCTGTTCTAATTCTTCTGGATAGAATCTCTTAATAATTTCTAACATTTTTATTTCTTCTTCTTCATCTTTAGCTAATTTTTCATCTAATCCAGGAATCTTTCCTGCATTTTCTTGGCTTTCATATTGAACTGTTGTTTCATTATTTTGATGAGCTTTAGCAAATTCTTCTTTTTCTTTTAATGCTCTCTCATTTTCTCTTTCATTTGCTCTTTCAATTTCTTCATCAGTTGCAACCTTTATAATAAGTCCTCGTGAAATAGAAATTCCGACAGGTATTAATACTAAAAGTATAACAATAATTGTTACCCCAATAATTATCTTTGTTTTTTTATTCATATTCTCCTCCTTTTCTTTTTATTATATAACAATTCTTTTAAAAAGTATAAAATAAAAAGTATTCATTTTTATAATTCTTACAAACATCTAACAGACTTATAAATTGTGTATCCTCTGAATGATATGTAAGTCCATAAGTATTATATGTTCCATCATTAATATATCCGGAAATATACATACTATGGTGTGCCTCTTTTACCTCATTAGAAAATGTTCCTTTTTTTGCTATTTGTACTACACATCCCTGAGTAACAGGTGAATTCCATACCATATTTTCTAAGTATTTGCCAATCTTCTCTAAAATGTATTCCTGAAGCTAACATACATTGTAATACAAAGTAATACAAAAAAACTCTCCTTTCCTTTCATCTATTCTTACTGCATCGCTAATATTATTCTTAGATTATCATATTTTCAGTTTAATAACATAAAAAGTATAAAAAGTTATATTTCTTTATACTTTTTACACTTTTTTACATTTTTAGTATTTATCTATATATTTTTTCTTCTTTTTGTTGTATAATATGTCTATAAAATACAAAGGGGTCTTAAATATGTTTAATTTATTAATTGTCGAGGATGATTTAGGCATCGCAC
>CAJMRU010000199.1 GCA_905215845.1 uncultured bacterium | reverse complement strand
AAAAGCAAAAAATGTAATATTTTTGGGTAAAAAAGACGTTTTTTACATAAATTTAATTTTTCTGTAATACATCTGAAATAAGTTTTTTTCTACCTATTTTCTTCTACTTTACACTCTTCCGTAAAAACATCTCGTTTTTTTATTTCTTTGAGAATAGAAAAATATTTTAAAAAAAGCTACAATGATTTCAGAAAAATTTCTAGAATTTATTAATATCTTTTAGATAAAAAAAAAGAAAGCTTATAAATATTTCTAAACTCTCTTTTTTATAATAACTTATTATTGAAGTGTACTTGTAAAGTTGTAAACCATATTAGCAATTGTTACTGCAGCAAATATTAACAAAGCTCCAACTAAATATGGCATCATTGTCTTTTTATATTCTGCTTTTTCTTCTGCACTTCCCATCATATATTTAATACCTAATACAACTAATATTAAAACAGCTATTACTGTTCCTGCTACTTGTAATATCCCTACTATTTGCCCCCCAAAACTTGTTATACTATCTCTTGCCTCGTCACCAACTTTAATGCTATCATTCAAAGATTCTGGTGCCAAATCAACGGCCGCAAATACAGGTAATGTTAACATACATATCATAAAAATAATCATACTTATTGTAATAAATTTCTTTACATTCATCATTAGACTCTCCTCCTTTCTTTCAAAAATCTATTATACTCTTCTTTTAATTTTAGAAGAAACTTATAAAACTAATATTATTTTATATCTATCAATTAAGATATAATCCTAAATTGAACTAGCAAATTGATATACCATATTAGCTATAGTTACTGAAGCAAAGATAAGTACAGCTCCTATCAAATATGGCATCATAGTCTTTTTATAATCTGCTCTTTCTTCTGCACTTCCAAGCATATATTTAATACCTAAAACAACTAATATCAAAACAGATACTACAGTTCCTACTGATTGTAAAGTTCCTACTATTTTTCCACCTACTCTACTCAAATCTTGTTGAGCTGTAGAATCTGCTGTAGGATTTACTGCACCTGGAGTTAAAATAGAAGATCCGTCCGTCCGTCCTACCCCGAACAGTTCCTTCTGCTTGTACTGCAAAAGTTGGTATTATGCACATTTCTATTATTACTATAAAAAAAATAAATATTTTTGTACACTTTTTTAACATTTTCATTTCTCCTTTGTTAATTTATTTTAAATACTACTCATTATATTATAAATAATCATTGGAAGTGTTGACATTGAAAATACAAGTATTGCACCTATAATATAAGGTATCATTGTCTTTTTGTAATCAGCTCTCTCTTCTGCACTTCCCATTACATATTTAATTCCTATAATTACTAAAGCTATAATTGATACTACACTACCTACTGATGCAATTACTCCTGCTATAGAATTAACTTTAGGTAATAATTTTGTATACGATCCACCATTGCCTTTATAAGAATCAAAATTTGTTATTATATCTTCAGCTCCAAAGCTCCTTACATAAAAAGCAGGTAAAACAATAATTAAAATATCTAATAAAATTATCACAAATTTTAATTTTTTCATTATCTCCTCTCTTTCAACTATAAATAACACTATTCTATTTTATTATATATTAATCTAAAATTTTTTTCAAGTATTTTCTAAAATCTTCTTAATTTTACTGTTTTCTACATATTTTGTAGTATAGTAACAACTAATTTCCAAATACCAAATGCCCCAAATACTACTACACAGCCTATTACATATGGTATTAATAATTCTTTTACTTGTGCCTTCTCATCTGCACTTGATATCATTATTTTTACTCCTAGTATTCCACCTACTAATACTGCTATAAATGTAGCTATTGTTATTAATATATTATACATTGTTTTTGAAAAATCTTGAATTGATTCATCTTTGATCTTATTGTTTTGACCACTGTCTAAAAATTTTTCACTATCAGTTAGAAGTCCATCTATTGAATCTGTTGTACCTGAACTTGAATCTGATACAGAAGGTTGCTTAAATATAAAATAACTACCTTCATATTCTACATTTCCCGTATCTTCCATTATTTCTTTTGAGTCTTTATCCAACTTACCATAATGTCTTGAAGATATTTCTAATAAAATTGCATTAAACTTGCTCTGTTTGCCATTGTTATATATATAATTACTTCCAGCACCTGATTTTCCAAAAGCATTTAGACATTTAACGTACAGATTTAACTCTTCCTTATTCATTTCACTTACATATTGAGACGATTCCTCTAGTGCTTTCCAATAATCTTCAACAGTTTGTGAGTTAGGAGATTTATACTTTTCTTTAGAATACTTTTTAAAAGCATCTTTTTTGCTCTCTTTTTCTTCTTCTGTAGGTGGTGAGTTAAATTTAGATTCTGCTTCTGTTATCTTACTACTTATACTATCATATATTTGGGGCTCACTATACTTGTTAAAAAAATAATTCTTCATTTTTTCCATTTCTTTCTTTTCTTTCTCAGTTGGATTATTTTTATCTTTAACATCTACAAGATTCTTTCCAGCTTGTTGAATATTGTCAACACATTTTTTATAGTCTTCTAACATCTGTTGGTCTTCAAATTCTACCGCTTTTGTCAACGCTTCTATTAAACCTATATATGTTTCGTTTCCTATATTTTCTACATCATAGTCCCCTCTTTTATACGAAGTATACCAAGTCGGTGGCGCCGCTGAAAAACTCACATTTATATTCCCCAAAAAAACTATAAATATTATTATGGTAAAAATAAATTTAAATTTTTTACTTTTCATCATATTAATCTTGTTCCTCCTCTCCTTCATTTACCACTAAATCTATATTTTCTAACATAATTTTATGTTCTTTTTCTTAATATTTTTATCAATTTATAAAATCTTCTTCATTGGCAT
>CAJMRU010000198.1 GCA_905215845.1 uncultured bacterium | reverse complement strand
ATGAATATAGTTACTAAAAGTGTATTAATAGTCGAGTGACTGATTAATATATGTGGTTAATAGCTTATTTATATAGTAATATATATTAGGTTTGAAAATTATGTATATTAGTTTTAACTAAGATTATTATTAGCTTTATAGGTTAAAGGCATATAACTATTTAAGTTATATGCCTTTAAAAAATTATATATCAAGATTTTTTACATATTTTGCATTTGCTTGAATAAATTGTCTTCTTGGTTCAACTTCATCTCCCATTAATAAAGTAAATATTTCATCCGCTTTAATTGCATCATCCATTGTTACTTTTACTAGTGTTCTAGTTTCTGGATTCATTGTAGTCTCCCATAATTGTTCAGGGTTCATTTCTCCTAAACCTTTATATCTTTGAAGTGATAAAGTATCTCTTGAAATTCCTTTTTCTTCTAATTCTTTATATGCAACTTCTAAATCTTCATCTGTATAACAATATTTATCTTCCATTCCTCTTTTTGATAATTTATATAGAGGTGGTTGTGCTAAATATACATTTCCATTTTCTATTAGAGGTCTCATATATCTGAAGAAAAATGTTAATAATAAAGTTCTGATGTGTGCACCGTCAACATCGGCATCAGCCATAATAATTACTTTACCATATCTTATTTTAGTTACATCAAATTCAGGTCCAATTCCTGCTCCAATAGCTACAATAACTGGATTTAATTTATCATTACCATAAATTTTATCAGCTCTTGCTTTTTCAACATTTAGCATTTTTCCCCAAAGAGGTAAAATTGCTTGGAATTTTCTATCTCTTCCTTGTTTTGCACTTCCTCCAGCAGAATCTCCCTCAACTATATAAACTTCACACTCTTCTGCATTTTTACTACTACAATCTGCTAATTTTCCTGGTAAAGTAGATGTTTCTAAACTGCTTTTCTTTCTTACTAATTCCCTAGCTTTTCTTGCAGCTTCTCTTGCTCTTGAAGCACTTATACATTTTTCCAAAATAGCTTTTGCTACTTGTGGATTTTCTTCTAAAAATGTTGAAAGAGCTTCATTAACCATACTTTGAACAACTCCTGTAACTTCACTATTTCCTAATTTAGTTTTTGTTTGTCCTTCAAATTGTGGTTCTTTTACTTTTACAGAAATAACGGCTGTTATTCCTTCTCTTATATCTTCACCTTGTAAATTATTATCTTTTTCCTTAAGAATATTATGATTTCTAGCATAATCATTAAATACTTTTGTAAGAGCTCTCTTAAATCCTTCTAAATGAGTTCCACCTTCGATTGTATTAATATTATTTACAAAAGTATAAATATTTTCAGAATAACTAGATGTATATTGTATTGCGATTTCAACAGGTACTTCTCCAGCTTTTTCTATGTAAATAGGAGTTTTATGTAATTTCTCCTTATTTTTATTTAAAAATTCAACAAAAGAAACTAATCCTCCTTCAAAATGGAATTCAGCTTTTTTTGGTGTTTCTTCTCTTTTATCTTCAATAGTAATTTTCAAACCTTTTGTAAGAAAAGCCATTTCCCTAAATCTTTTTTCTAAAACATCATAATCATAATCTAAACTTTCAAAAATTGTATCATCTGCTAAAAATCTAACTTTTGTTCCTGTTCCTTTAGCATCTCCGATTTTTTCCAATTTTCTTACAGTTTTTCCTTTTTCAAAGTACATTTGATATAGTCCACCATCTCTTTTGATAGTAACTTCTGTCCAATTTGATAAAGCATTTACAACTGAAGCTCCAACACCATGAAGTCCTCCTGATACTTTATAACCACTATCTCCACCAAATTTTCCACCAGCATGTAGAACTGTATATACTGTTTCAGCTGTTGATATCTTTGTTTTAGGGTGAACTTCTACTGGTATTCCTCTACCATTATCTTCAACACTAATTATATTTCCTGGCTCTATTTCTATTTTTATATCAGTACAATACCCTGCTAAAGCTTCATCAACACAGTTATCTACAATTTCATATACCATATGATGAAGTCCTCTTACAGATGTACTTCCTATATACATTCCTGGTCTTTTTCTTACGGCTTCTAGTCCTTCTAATACTTGTATTTGTTCTGCACCATACTTATGATCGTATTTTTCCATTTTGTTTCCTCCTCTTTCTTGACTATGTTTTCCATTAATTTTGATGAATATTTATATACAATAAAAATTAATCTTCTCTAAATACTTTTCCATCATGTACATTATATATTAAAATATCTTTATTTTCAAGTTTAATTTTATCAGTACATGTAATTATTACTTGCGCATTATTAATTTTCTCTAATAGATGAGTTCGTCTTTTCTCATCTAATTCAGACATAAAATCATCTAATAATAATATAGGGTACTCTCCTATTTCATCATATATAATGTTTAACTCTGCTATTTTCAATGACAATATAGATGTTCTATGTTGCCCTTGTGAGCCATAAATATCTAATTGTTTATCATTTATATATAAAATAAAATCATCTCTATGTATACCTTTTGTTGTATACCCCTTAATTATATCTAATTTTCTTCTTTCTTTTAATAATCGTAAATATTCTTCTTTACTAATACAATTAGAAATATATTCTAATCTTAAATTTTCCTTATTATCTGTTATTTCACTATGAATATTTTTTATTTTTTCATTAATTTTATCCAAAAATTCTTTTCTATAATTATATATATTAGAAGCATACTCTACCAATTTGCTATCCCAAATTTCTAATAAATTCTCATCTTTATTTAGTTCTCTTATTTGTCTTAAATAATTATTTCTTTGTTCAAGCGTTTTAGAATACAAATTTAAATTATGCATATAATTAGGTTTTAATTGGCTAATCATAATGTCTAAGAAACGTCTTCTATTTTGAGGACCACCTTTTAAAATATTTATATCATC
>CAJMRU010000197.1 GCA_905215845.1 uncultured bacterium | reverse complement strand
TAGTCTACATAAAAATTGACTTTAACCATATTTTATGCTAAAATATAAGTGTTAACGTAAACTTAGAATAAGCACTTGGAGAAAGGCAAGTGTAGTGTTGTAACCCATAAATAAACTAAAATAATATAATTAAAGGAGAAAACATTATGATGAATACAACAATTATGGCAACAGGAGAAAATGACAAAGTGGTTTGTTTAAAGATGGAAAATGAATATATGCAATTCATAGGGTTTGTTAAATCCAACATTTCAATGACACCAGAAATGGAGAAAATTGCAAATGAGATGCTTTCAAGCTTATACGATGTATGGACTCAAAGATACAACCGTATAAACTGGATTAATCAAGATTCAGAATTTAGATATGAATCTTTAAAAAGCCCATTATCAAAGGCTTGGGAAGCAGAAAAATCTAAATTGATTGATACCCAAAAGGCTTGTATGTCAATTACAGCGATATGCAATTTCCCTGAAAAGAAAAAAGCTTTTTGGATCAATACTGGTAGCGACATGGTTTATGCAAGTAAAGGAGGAAAACGCTTAGAAAAACTATGTACGCAGACCAAAAAACTGAAAAACTTCAAAGAGCAAAGCGTATTTACAATGGATAAAGATTATTTTTTCAAAGCAGAAGGGTCTGTAATTAAGAATTATAAAACTTTTTACATTGTAACTGCTGATGCAGTAGAATACTTTGAAGAAGAAGGTTACAAAATTACACAAGAAAGTCTTGATGGCTTTTCTTTCAAAAAACAAAATCCAATTATTATTGGAAAAATAAGTGCTAACAATTAGAAAGGAGGAGAAAGCTTTATTCCGTTAGCAATAACAAAAAACATCAACTATAAATATACATGGAGGAATTATCTTATGAGTAACATTAGAAAACAGTATGAAAAAGTAGTAGCTGGTAACAGATATGATTTATCTAAGGCAGGTGAACATACAATGAGCATCATATACTCAGGTATCAAGGCAAACAAAATGCCAGAAACTGAGAGAATGTATGTTGAAGCCAATCATGTTGGATGTTGTTTGCATTATAGCATGTATCTTGTTTCTTTATTACACGAAGCAGGAATTGAATGTTATTTTACAATAACACCTGAAGAAGATGGTGGAAATCATTGTAGTGTGTTGTACTTTAATGAGAAAGGAGATAAAGTTATTGCTGATCCAGTGATGGATATAAAAGCAGGAACTGTTGACAAGCATATGTGTATCCCATATAATGAATTTGTAGAAAATGCAATTCGACATGAGATTTCACATTATGATGTTTTTGGAATTAATGGAGAGGAGGCTTTTTTCAATGAATTCTTATCTAATTGTAAACTGCAATAATTTGCAGTTAGTTAATAAAAAGTATCTTACAGGAGGTGAGGTACTTTTTGTGATTTTATTGACTTTTTTTATTTATAATGATAATCTATTGTTAGATTATCATATTTGATAGTACGGAGGAAAAAGTATGAGTGATGAATGGAAAATTGTTCAAGGATTAAAAAGACAAGTTCAAAATGATAGTTTTAGCAGAAATACTTATAAAGAAACAGGAGAACCTAGAAATTATAAACCTAAAGAAATTTCTGAATTAACAGAAAAAGAATTAAGGGATAAAATGTGGGCAGAACTTGATTCAGATATTATATTTGATAAAAGTGATGAAGATAGAAATATTGCTCGAATTAGATCTTATTTACAAGAAATGCAGGTTAATGGTAAAGTGCCTAATAAGTTTAAAATAGGAGAAATATCAATAAGTATAGATACTAAAAATCCAAAGAGAATTACTTTTTCTTCGGTAGGAAATATTGGAAGTGATACAATAGGATTACATCAAAAATATCCATACACTCTTACTATTGATGAAGATGACATATATTCAGAGGTAGATATAATCGATTATTATTTTAGATGTGGATTAACTGCTGTATATGAAGAAGAAGAAGGTAAGCCATATGTGCCTATTCGTGTATCACAAAAAGTTTCAATTATAAATGGAGAAGAAATAAGTGAAAGTTTTGATATATCTTCAAGAAAGAAAGGGATTGATATACAACCTGTTGTTGAAGGGATAGTAAGAAATAATCCTGAATATAAAATTGGAAATGGTGCAGAAATATATAGAGAAGATATAGATCCAGAAGAAAAAATACGAAAATTTCAATCAGAAAAAGAATTAATATCTGTAAGGGAAAATCTACCAACAGATTTAGCAACAATATATGAAACATATGATGATTATCATAAAAATTACAGTTTTCATATAATGGGGAAAACATTTGATTCTTATGGAGAGGGTATTCCTGTAGCAAAAGAGATAGAAGAACATTGTAAATATATTTATTCTCTATTTATCGAGGCTGAAAAAGGAGCACTTGAACAATCAAAACCTAATGAAAGTAAAACATCTAATCAAGATATAATTCCTCATAATACAGCAGCGTCTCAAGAAAGTTCTACAACAAATTATAATACAGATATTGAAAGTTTAAGCGAAGAAGAATTAGATATATTAATTGAAAAAATGGAAAATTTGCAAAGAGAGAAGCAAAGTAAAATTGAAAGATTACAAAAAATTAAAAGGGCCCAAGATTTAATTTCTTTAAGTAAAGACCAAGATAAGATAATAGCTGATTTAGAAAGTCAAATTGAAATCGAAGGAGTTGATTTTGGTGAAAAATAGTTTGATACCAATTGAAAAAATTTCAATTTTTCAGAAATTAAAAAATTTTTTCAAATTGACTTTTCTTCATGGAAATAAAACAAAGCCACATTTGGAAGAATGTAATAATATTACTGCTAATATAAAAAAGAATAATATAAATACTTTTACAGAAAATTTGAAAACTAGTATTAATAGTAAAGAATTAAAACTTAAACAATTTACAAAAGAAATTGAA
>CAJMRU010000196.1 GCA_905215845.1 uncultured bacterium | reverse complement strand
ATCGTATAAATTTTTTTTGAAATAAAGAACAGTCATTAATAACACATTTGACTGTTTTTTGTAATGTCATAATAGAATATTTAATAACAATATAATAAAAACAAAATATAGCTCCTATTTTTGTCGGATTTTATATTTTACTTACAACATTCGACAATTTTTTTGCTAAATAATTGATATTATATAAAAAAAAGGGGATATATATGAAAAAAAATAAAGTAAAAATAATATCAATTTTATTAATTGCTTTAAGCATAGTACTAATAGGGGTTAATGTATATGGTCATTCAGGAAGAACAGACTCAAGAGGTGGACACAAAGACAATCAAAATAAGAGTGGACTAGGAAGCTATCATTATCATTGTGGAGGGTATCCTGCTCATTTACATACTAATGGAGTTTGCCCATACTCATCTAGTGTACAATCAAGTAAAAGTAGCACATCAAGTTCTTCATCATCAAATATTAAACAAAAAACTAAAGAACCAACTACAATAGTAGCAACAAATATTAAAATAAATGAAAGTGAAATAAATATAAAAGAAGGAGAGAGTAAAAAATTAACGGCTACAATAATGCCAGAAAATGTAACAGATAAAAATGTTAAATGGAAGTCAAATGATGAAAATATTGCTACTATCAGTTCTACGGGAGAAATTATAGCTAAAAAAGCTGGAACAGTTGAAATAACTGCAACTAGTTCTAATGGAAAAACAGACACTATAAAAATAAACATAAAAGAAGAACCTAAGGTAGAGAACAATACTATAATTAAAAACAATACTATAGTAAATACAGCAATAGCAAACAAAAATAATATTACTTCCAATAATACAACAACAGAAACAAAAAAAGATTCTAGTTTTTTATCAGGAATTATAATACTAGGATTATTAGGAGGAGGAACTTATTGGGGATATAAAAAATATAAAAATTTAAAAGTAAACTAATGAAAATGATATAATTGTCAAGAAAAATTTTTTATGATAAAATAATAAAAAACATAAAAAGAGTAGTAGAGAAAGATAAAATATAATTATTAGAGTTTAAATAGCTAAAAAGAGGAATAAAAAATGAAAATATCAGATCCGATTATAGAAAGAATCAAAGACAATAAAGAATCATTACAAATATTTAAAAAACAAATATCAAATTCAAAAGATAAAAAAAGAAAAGATATTATAATGGCATATCCTACAGTATATATACATAATTGGAAAAACAAAGATAAATATGAAGCATATGTTGGTGAATCAAATAATATATATAATAGAACAAAACAACATTATGGAAAAATGAATTACAAAAAAAATGGCAATATAATTTATTGAATAGAGATGCAGACCTATATATAATAGGACATGAACATTTTAGTAAATCTATGACAATGGATATAGAAACTAAACTGATTCATTATTTAACAAGTGTTGAAAATGTAAAAAGAGTATACAATGAAAAAACGAATCGTCAAAATAAGTATTATAAATCTGAAGAAATGGAGAAAATATTTGCAAATATATGGAGAAGATTGAGAGAAAAAAATAAAGAATTGTTTCCATCAGAAAGTTTTATTAAAGACACTGCTATTTTTAAAGTTTCACCATTACATAAACTTACAGATGAGCAAAAAGAAGCAAAAGAAGAAATTATAGAGAAAGTAGAAAATGCTTTAAAAAGTAATAAGAAAAAGCAATTAATTTTTGTAGAAGGAGAAGCAGGAACAGGAAAAACGGTATTAACTAGTAGTACATTTTATGAATTATTTTGTAGATATGAAGAAGTGCAAAATAATAATATAGATAAAAAAAGCTATGGAAGTGCTAAATATCGATTATTAGTAAACCATAAAGAACAAATTACAGTATATAAACAAATTTTTAGTAAATTAGGAATAATTGATAAATATGGAAAAGTAGTAGATAAACCTACACATTTTATAAACACTTATTCAAGCGATACCCCAGCAGATGTTGTTTTTGTTGATGAAGCCCATTTATTATGGACACAAGGAAAACAAGCATATAAGGGAAAAAATCAATTAGAAGATATTATAAATAGAGCTAAAGTAGTAATTATAATGTTTGATGAAAATCAAATTTTGACGACTGAACAATATTGGGAAGACAAACAGTTAAAGAAATTAAGAAATAAAGCAATTAAAGATGATAATTATATTAAACTTGAAAATCAACTTAGAATTCATGCCAATAAAGAAACAATAGATTGGATAGATTCCTTTACGAAAGATAGAAAAATAAAAAAAATACCAAAAGATTTAGGCGAGTATGATATAAAAATATTTGATACTCCAAAAGAATTAGAAAAGGAGATTAGATCAAAGGCTTTAAGAGGCAAAGAAAGACTATCAAGGATAATTGCAACATATGATTGGAAATATGTTGAAAAAAATCATAAAGAGTGTCCAGGTAAATATTGGGAAGTAAAAATAGGCAACTGGCATAAGCCATGGAATTATGAGTTAGAACGATATTTAAATAAAGATGAAAAAGCAAAAATAGTGGAACTTGCATGGGCAGAACAAAAACATACAATTAATGAAATTGGTTCTACATATACAATTCAAGGATTTGATTTGAACTATGCAGGAGTAATACTTGGACCATCAGTACAATATAGAAATGGACAAGTAATATTTAATCCAGATAAAAGCTATAATACGAAAGCAACTAGAAATAGAACTTTATCAGATGGAACTTTAAAAAAGTTTGGAAAAGAATTACTAAGTCATGAAGTAAGAATTTTAATGACAAGAGGAATAAATGGATTATATATATATGCATATGATGATGAATTAAGAGAAAAATTAAAAGAATATATGAGTAAATAATAGTATAGAAAAATAGAAAGGTTATAAAAGTATATTTGTAAAAGTTATATAAATAAATAGTATAA
>CAJMRU010000195.1 GCA_905215845.1 uncultured bacterium | reverse complement strand
ACAAAAATCATGGCTATACAAAAATTATTTAAATGTATATATATTAAAATTTAGAAAAAAATGGGAAAGAGCAAAATGATTTTTGTCTCCGACCCCAAAATCACGACCCAAAAATTAGTTCTTAAAATTAAATTAAGGAGGAAAAAATGAAACCAGCAGTAACATATGAATTATTACACGAATGTAAGCAAACAGGGGCTAGGAGAGGAGTTGTACACACACCTCACGGAGATATTCAAACACCTGTGTTTATGCCAGTAGGAACACAAGCAACAGTAAAATCAATGACACCGGAAGAATTAAAAGAAGAAGTTGGAGCACAAATAATTTTATCTAATACATATCATTTATACCTAAGACCTGGACATAAAATAGTAGAAGAGGCAGGAGGACTTCACAAATTTATGAATTGGGATAGACCAATATTAACAGATTGTGGAGGATTTCAAGTATTTAGCTTAAGCGAATTAAGAAAAATTTCTGAAGAAGGTGTTGAATTTAAATCACATTTAGATGGAAGCAAGCATATGTTTACGCCTGAAAAAGTAATGGAAATAGAAAATTCATTAGGAGCAGACATAATAATGTCATTTGATGAATGTTGTCCATATCCAGCAAGTTATGAATATACAAAAAAATCAATGGAAAGAACGACTAGATGGGCAAAAAGATGTAAAGCAGTTCATGTAAAAGAAAATCAAGCACTATTTGGAATTATACAAGGTGGATTTTACGAAGATTTAAGAAAGAAAAGTGCAGAAGACTTAATTAAATTAGATTTACCAGGATATGCAATAGGTGGAATAAGTGTAGGAGAACCTAAGGAAGAATACTTAAAAATGTTATATTATACAGCACCTTTAATGCCAAAAGATAAACCAAGATATTTAATGGGGGTAGGTTCACCAGACTATTTGATAGAAGCAGCTATTGCTGGAATTGATATGTGTGATTGTGTACTACCAACAAGAATTGCAAGAAATGGAACAGCAATGACTTGGAATGGAAAAGTAGTTGTAAGAAATGCTACATATGAAAGAGATTGGGGACCATTAGACCCAGAATGTGATTGTTATACTTGTAAAAACTATACAAGAGCATATATAAGACATTTAATTAAAACAAATGAAATATTAGGAGTAAGATTATTATCAATACATAATTTAAGATTCTTGACTAATTTGATGGAAAAGGTTAGAATAGAAATAGAGAGGGATAATTTAGGAACATTCAAAGAAGAATTTTATAGAAAATATGGTTATATTAAATAAAAATCATTTTAAGGGGGAATACAAATGAATTTGATAGATGAGAGTTTAGAAATGGAAAAAAAGAAGGATAGTACAAAAACTGTAGCAAGAATTATTTTAGTAGTAATATTAGTTTTAACAATATTAATAATTTCAATATTTGCATATTTAATGTATATAGAAAAAGGAAAATTGAAAGTAAGTTTAAATGGGAAAGTTAATGCAGAAGTGCTTAATATGTTAAGTTTTGATGATGATGGAACAATATATGTACCAATAAGAAATATTGCAAATTCACTTGGATATAATAGTTATAATGGAGAATATAAGAATACTTCAGAAGAAATGAATAAATGTTATATACAATCTGAAAATGAAATAGTTAATTTTAGTTTAAACTCAAATAAAATTTATAGATTGAATTTAGGGGATTCATCTAAAAATTATAGTTATACATATATGGATAAACCAGTAAAAGCGATTAATGGTGTTTTATATAGTACAACTGATGGGTTGGAAAAAGCTTTTAATTCTGTATTTAAATATGATAAGAATACTAATAAAATTCAAATCTATACAATGCCATACTTAATTTCTTTATATGAACCTAAAGTTTTAGACTATGGATTTGAAAAAATAAATGAGAATTTTGAAAATAATAAAACCATATTACAAAATATGTTAGTAGTAGAAAAAAATAAAAAAATGGGAGTGATAAATGCAGATACAGGAAAAGAAATACTAGAATGCAAATATGATGAGATTTTATATCAAGAAGATACAGGAGATTTTTTAGTAAAAAGTAATAATAAAGTAGGAATAATGTCTAAAAAGAAAGAAACGAAAGTAGAAATTCTTTATGATAGTATTGAATTAATGGATTTGGATGCAGGATTATATTTAGTAAAAAAAGAAAACCAATATGGTGTAATAGATTTAAAGGGAAATACTAAAATTTTTATTGAAAATGAACAAATAGGAATAGATATAAGTAAATTTGAAAAAAATGATTTAAAATCTAAATATATATTAGCAGGAAATTTAATACCAGTAAAGAAATTTAATAGATGGGGATTCTTTGATATTAAAGGTAATCAACTTGTGGATTTTGAATATGACAGTGTAGGATATATTGCTAAAAGTAGTAAAGATGCATTAAATTTATTAGTAATACCGGACTATAATGTAATTGTTGTTAGCAAAGATGAAAAATATACATTATTAAATGAAAATGGAAAAAAACCTTTTAATGCTTTGGTAGATGATATATACATGATAATAACTGGAGGTCAAAAACATTATTATATGACAGCTAATAACAATACTTATGATGTTGAGGATTATTTAGATAGAATAGGAGTAAAAACGAATAATCAACAAAATTCATCACAAAATAATAATGCTAATAATGAACAACAACAAGAAAATCAAGAACAAAATGAAGAGCAACAAGAAGGACAAGAACAACAAGAAAATCAAGATCAAAATGGAGAGCAACAAGAGGGACAAGAACAACAAGGAAACCAAGAACAAAATGGAGAACAACAGGAAAATCAAGATCAAAACCAACAAGAGCAACAAGAGAATCAAGAACAAAGTTTAATTGAAAATAACAATGAGGAAAATCAAGAATAAAATAAATATTATACTGACTGCTTAGACCAATATGCAGAAAAGATAAAATAAATAT
>CAJMRU010000194.1 GCA_905215845.1 uncultured bacterium | reverse complement strand
GAAGGATTTTTACTGTTATTGTAGAATATAATAAGTAGAATGAAAAAATCAAGGAGAATACTTATGAAGAAAAACAAAATAATTAGAAACGTAATTATTTTTATAATTTTAATATATGTAATTTTTACATTAATAAATCAACAAAAAATTTTAAACCAATATAGTGAATCAACTCAAGAATTAGCTCAAAGTGTAGAAGAAGAAAAACAAAATAGAGATGAACTATCTAAGAAAAAAGAAGATGTCAATTCTTTAGAATTTATAGAAGAAATGGCAAGAGAAAAACTAGATATGTATCATCCTAATGAAAAAGTATTTATTGATCAGGGAAAATAATCTTTAGTTTGATATTTTCCCATTTTTTTGCAAATTTTCTTTTCTTTTTTTCCAAAATATGTTATAATGTACCATATTTAAAATCTTAAAAAGTATTCACAAGATTTCCAAAACAAAAATCGAATCAAAAATAAGGAGGATTTATGCCAAATTTAGAAGAAATGAACTTATTAAATCTAAAAAAGATTGCCAAAGAATGTAATATAAAAAATATATCAAAATTAAAAAAGGAAGAATTAATTGAAGTATTAAAACAAGTATCTTTACCAGAAACTTATTTACAAGAAGAAAGCGAAATTTATGATGAGAGCAATAATTCCAAAAATGAAAACAATGATAAAGAAGCCATAGAAAAACAATATGATGAAAATGGAAATAGAATAATAGATTATAAATTAACTAATGAAGGTGACGAAATCGTTGAAGGAATACTTGATATATTACCAGATGGTTATGGATTTCTAAGAGGAGAAAATTTTTTATCAAGTGAAAAAGATGTCTATGTTTCAATGGTACAAGTAAGAAGATTTAACTTAGATACAGGAGATATTATTAAAGGAATCTCTCGTTACAGAGAAGGAGAGAAATTCCCATCACTAATATTTGTTGGAGAAGTAAATGGTGAACATCCAGAAAAAGCAATGAAAAGAAAAAGATTTGATGAATTAACACCAATATATCCAAATGAAAGACTAAAACTAGAAACTACATCAAACGATTATGCTACAAGAATTATAGATTTAATGTGTCCAATAGGAAAAGGTCAAAGAGGAATGATTGTTGCTCCTCCTAAGGTAGGAAAAACAACATTATTAAAAAAAGTTGCTAATAGTATATCTAAAAACAATCCAGAAGTTGAATTAATAGTTTTATTAATAGATGAAAGACCAGAAGAAGTAACAGATATGAAAAGATCAATAAAAGGTCAAGTAATACATTCAACATTTGATGAATTACCAGAACATCATGTTAAAGTAGCGGAAATGGTATTAGCAAGAGCAAAAAGATTAATAGAACAAGGAAAAGATGTTGTTATATTATTAGACAGTATAACAAGACTTACTAGAGCCTACAATTTAGTTATTCCATCTTCAGGAAGAACTTTATCAGGAGGAATTGACCCAGCGGCATTACATAAACCTAAAAAATTCTTTGGTGCAGCTAGAAATATTGAATTTGGAGGAAGCTTAACAATATTAGCAACAGCATTAATTGATACAGGAAGTAGAATGGATGATGTTATATTTGAAGAATTCAAAGGAACAGGTAATATGGAAGTTCATTTAGATAGAAAATTATCAGAAAGACGAATATTCCCAGCAATAGACATCAATAAATCAGGAACAAGAAGAGAAGATTTATTATTAACACCACAAGAAAAAGAAACAGTTTTTGCATTAAGAAAAGCTATGAACAGTATGTCAGTTGCTGAAGTAACAGAAGAAGTTATTAGCGAAATGACAAAAACTAAAAATAATGAAGAATTTGTTGAAAAAATGGATAATTATTTGAAAAAGTTTAAATAAAAACAATATATATATTGAGGTAAGAAATGAAATATTTAGTAGTATCAGATATACATGGATCATATTATTATGCAAAAAAATTAGAAAAGATAATTAATAAAGAAATTCCTAATAAAATTATTTTATTAGGTGACTTATATTATCACGGACCAAGAAATTCTTTAACAGATGAATATAATCCAATTGAAGTATCAAAAATACTAAATAAATACAAAGATATTATTATCTGTACAAGAGGAAATTGTGATGCAGAAGTAGATGAAATGATTTCTGAGTTTCAATTTGAAGAACATATTGAAATAAATATAAATGGACTAGATTTCTTTTTTAGCCATGGTCATGTTTATAATATGGATAAAATTCCTCCAACTGGCGATGTTATTGTATATGGACATTTTCATACAGGATATATAAAAGAAGAAGATGGATTAATTTTTGCTAATCCTGGATCAATATCTTTGCCTAAAAATAATACAGCTCATAGTTATTTGATAATTGATGATAGTGAATTGATATTGAAAGATATTGATGGGGGAGTTATTGAGGAGAAGAAATATATAGTCTAGGAATGAAACACAAATGAGTTAATTGTATACACAATTAAAAAAAGTATAAAGAATAAATTTCTTTATGCTTTTTTAATATTTTAATCTTCATAATAATGTTCTTTTATATTTTCTAATATTCTTCTTTTCAATGTTTTTTTATAATAAGTATTATAAATTGGATATCGCAATAAATCAATTTCTAAGTCTTTAAATAATTTATTAATAAATATATCTCTTTCAATTCTATTTTTCTTTTTATGTGTATTGTCATCTAGTTCAATACACAATTTTATTCTACATTTTTTATCTACTAATACAAAATCAATACTTTTCGATGCAATTTTATTAAAATATTTTGTATGTGTAGAATAATCAAGATTATCTTTCATTTTTATTATGTTATATAATGATACTTGTGCAAATAATATATAATCAAGTTCTTTTGCAATTTCAAGTAATACTTTATAAAAATTCATTTCATTCATTGTAGTAACATATCTCTTGGGCTTATAAAATTTCTTATAATCAATATCATTATT
>CAJMRU010000193.1 GCA_905215845.1 uncultured bacterium | reverse complement strand
GTTAATATATAAAAATGAAATTAATAAAAAAATAGTAATAAAATTTTTAAAATAGCATATACATATATATAGGAGAAGTTGGGACAAGGAGAAAAATATATGTTTAATGTAGCTGTTTTAAAAATGAAAGATATTATCAAGTACATAATGTGCATATTCGTATTAATTTTAATAGTATTTGTAACAACTAAATATGTTACAAATACAAAAGAAAATGTAAAGAAAATAGAACAAAATGTTCAAAACACAGCAAGTAGTTTTTTTAGTAAAAATCTACTTGCTTGTTTAGATGCTTCTATACCAGTAATGGCACAAGTTAATGAAGAATATAAAAAAGTATCAAATGAGGATGATATAAAAGAAAATGAAAATAAGAATATTTTACACAGTATAATAGGAACTCAAATAAGTTCAATAAATGGATTAGAAAAAGAAGAGAATAATAAAAGTAATGATGAAGAAAAAGAGAAAAATGAAAAACAAGATAGTAAAGATAATAAGAAAGAAAATGTGGAGGGGCAAGAAAAAAATCCAAATAATCAAGAAGAAAAAAAGCAAGGAAATGTTGAAGTAGCTCGGAACAGGAGTAAAAACTGAAGTGATTACTAATAATCCTATAAAAGAAAGTTATAATGTAGAATATGGAAAAGTAAAAATAAAAAATCAAACAGATTATAAACTAACACAAGAAATGTTAACACCAGATATCACAATAGAAAATAAAAATATAATGTTATTTCATACACATAGTTGTGAAAGTTATACTCCAAGTCCAAATTATCAATATACTCAAACAGGAAATTTTAGAACAACAGACTTGAATTTTACAGTAACAAGAGTAGGTACAGAACTTACAAATCAGTTGCAACAATATGGATATAATGTAATTCATGATACAAGTTATAATGACTATCCTTCATATAATGGTTCATATACTAAATCATTAAAAACAGTAGAAAGCTTATTAAAGACAAATCCATCAGACATAATAATAGACTTACATAGAGATGCAATAGGTAGCAGAAGTGATTATGCACCAATAGTAAAAATAGGAGAAAACGAGGTTGCTGCTCAAATAATGTTTGTAATAGGAACTAATAATGGTGGATTATGGCATCCTAATTGGAATCAAAATTTAAAGTTTGCAATAAAAATACAAGAAAAAGCAGAAGAAATGTACCCAGGACTTTTTAAACCTATAATGCTTACAACATCTAGATATAACCAACATACTGGAAAATATGCAAACATAATTGAAGTAGGTGCAACAGGAAATACAATGGAACAGTGTTTAACAAGTATGAAATATTTGGCTAAAGTAATAGATGAAGTAATAAAATAGTTTTTATATAATAGCTTCTACAAATTAATCGCTGAAAGTAGTTGATAATTATGATTTTTTTGTTTTTTTGACTACTTATTTCATTCAGAAAGAATTGGTAAGGCTTTCTTATGAGCCTCTCTCACTCAGACCCCCTCATACTTCAGGTACCGTGAGCATTCCTCATTCGAAAGCCTAACCAATTCTAATCTTCATTCCAGTCGAACGTCAAAAAAACAAAAAAATCATAATTATCAACTACTTTCAGCTACTCTACAAGAAAAAATATTATACAGTAACAAGTAGTAAAATAAATTGAAAATTCCTATTGAAATAAATTAGCTAGTTGTATATAATAATTTAGAATAAAGTAGAAAAGAGGTATGCAAAGGATGAATATTAAATTAAATTTGAAAGAAACGGGAATTAGTCAAAAAAATATTTTAGAATATAAAGCACAAGTTGAAAATATACATAAAGATTTACATAGAAGGTCAAATGATGAAAATGATTTTGTAGGATGGCTTGAATTGCCAACTAATTATGACAAAAAAGAATTTGCAAGAATAAAAAAAGCAGCAAAGAAGATAAAAAAGGAGTCAGATATATTAGTTGTAATAGGAATAGGAGGTTCATATTTAGGAGCTAGAGCAGTTATTGAAGCTTTAACAAGTTCTTTTTATAACATGTTACCAAATAAACAAAGAAAATATCCTCAAATATTATATGTAGGTAATAATTTAAGCTCTAATTATATAAATGAATTAATAGAATATATTGGAGATAAAGACTTTTCAGTAAATGTGATTTCAAAATCAGGAACAACGACTGAGCCTGCGATTGCTTTCCGTATTTTCAAAGAAATGATTGAAGAAAAGTACGGAAAAGAAGAAGCGGCAAAGAGAATTTACGCAACTACCGATAAAGAAAGAGGAGCGCTGAAAACTCTGGCAACAGAAGAAGGATATGAAACCTTCGTAGTACCAGATGATGTAGGAGGACGTTTTTCTGTACTTACCGCTGTAGGTCTGCTTCCTATCGCAGTAAGTGGCGTATCTATTGATAAGTTAATGGAAGGTGCAGCATCTGGAAGAGAGCTGGCATTAAATTCTCCATATGCAGAAAATGATGCCCTGCAGTATGCAGCAGTGCGTAATATTCTTCATAAAAAAGGAAAATCTGTAGAAATCTTGGCAGACTATGAACCAACACTTCATTATGTAGCAGAGTGGTGGAAACAGCTTTATGGAGAAAGTGAAGGAAAAGATCAGAAGGGTATTTATCCGGCATCAGTAGACTTTACAACAGACCTGCACTCTCTGGGTCAGTTTATCCAGGACGGATCCAGAATCATGTTTGAAACGGTTTTGGCAATTGAAGAGCCCAAGGAAGATGTTGTAATCAAAGAAGCAGAAAATGACTTAGACGGCCTGAACTACCTGGCAGGAAAAGGCATGGATTTTGTAAATAAAAGTGCTATGAATGGAACCATTCTTGCACATACAGATGGAAATACACCAAACTTAATGGTGAAAATTCCAGAACAGAATGAATTTTATTTAGGACAGCTGTTCTATTTCTTTGAATTTGCATGTGGTATCAGCGGTTATCTTACAGGGGTAAATCCATTTAACCA
>CAJMRU010000192.1 GCA_905215845.1 uncultured bacterium | reverse complement strand
GCTAATGATGCATATAATAATATTTTTTTCATTATCTTTAATCCAATCAAATGACATGAAAACAAAAGAACAAAAAACTAATATAATTAGCATAAATGAAAGTGAAAAAGAACTAGCAATAACACAAGAAAAAGAAAGTAAAAACGAAATAGAAAAACAAATAAAAAAAGATGAAGAAAATAAAAAAACAATAAATAATGAAATACCGAATGAGTATAATGGATATCCAGTAATAGCAAAGTTAGAAATAGAAAAAATCAATTTAGACACACTGGTACTTAAAGAACATAATAAACAAACATTAGCAATGTCAGTAACAAAGTTTTTCGGAGCAAATCCAAACGAGGTAGGAAATTTTTGCATAGCAGGACATAATTACATTACAAAGAATATGTTTCATAATTTAAAAAAAGTAAATGTTGGAGATAAAATAAAATTAACAGATTTAACAGGAAGAAATATAAATTACAAAGTTTACAAAAAATTAACAGTTTTACCAAATGAAACACAATGTTTATCACAAAAAACAAATGGAAGAACAGAATTAACATTAATTACTTGTACAACAGATTCTTCAAAAAGAATAGTAATAAAAGCAATTAAAGAAGGAGAGGAAAAGTTGCTAAATGAATAAATTAAGAAACATTAACACAAATAAAAGGATAAAATTAATAAAGCAAAGTAAAACAATAATCTTAACATTAAATATATTTCTTTTGATTTTAATAGGTATGATTTTCTATCCAAATAAAAGTTATTCTGTAACTAAGGTAGAAGGAATAGAGAACTTTCCAGATTCATTTAAACCATATTTAAAAGAACTAAAAAAGAATCATCCTAATTGGAATTTTATTGCTTTATATACAAACTTAGATTGGAAATATGTAATAGATAATGAAAATATTTTTGGGAAAAATTTAGTGCCAAAGTCTTATTCAGACAGTTGGAAAAATACAAAGCCAGGGGAATATAATATTGAAGTAGATGCAGGATGGGTAGATTGTTCAAGAGAAGCTTTACTATATACAATGGATCCTAGAAATTTTTTAAATGAAGTAAGAGTTTTTCAATTTGAGGAATTATCTTTTGATGAAAAAATCAACTATATGGAAGGAATAGAAAAAATATTATATGGAACAGAATTTTACAATAGAATGGTAGATTATTTAGATTACAATGGAAATTTAATTAGTACAAATAAAAAATATGGAGATTTAATTTTTAATGCAGGAAGAACTTCAAAAGTGAGCAGTTATCATTTAGCATCAAGAATAAAACAAGAAGTAGGTCCATTTTTATCACATAGTTCAATAAGTGGAAAGGTATCAGGTTATAAAGGATTATATAATTTCTATAATATAGGTGCGACAAGTTCAGCAGAACCAATGGGAGCGATAATCAATGGTTTAAAATATGCAAGAGATGCTAATGGAGCAAGTGAAGAAAGAAAAGCAAAACTAATGATACCATGGAATACCAAAGAAAGAGCAATAACAGGTGGAGGGATTTTTATTGGTTCTAGTTATATAAATATAGGACAAAATACAATATACTTGCAAAAATTTCATGTTGATGGAGGAAATAATCAAAATCTTTTCTGGCATCAATATATGACAAATGTATTAGCTCCATATAGTGAATCACAATCTATATATAAAGGATATAAAAATAGTAATTTATTAGATGAGAAAATAAACTTTATAATTCCAATATATAATAACATGGAAAAAATACAAAGCGAAAACCCAAATATAAAAAAGGAAGAATATGATAATGACAACACAAAAGTATATGCAAATGTAAATAATGAACTTAATATAAGAACTGGTCCAAGTACAAGTTATGAGAAATTAACAACTGTAACGAGAAATGAAAAAATGACAAGAATAGCTAAAGGAAAACAGGCAGGAGAAAGATGGGACAGAGTTATATTAGAAAATAGAATGATAGGATATGCATTTCAAAATTATATAGAAGAAGCACCAAAAGCACAGATTGAAGAAATTAGATTATCAATAGATAACAAGATAATTAATAAAGGAGAAAAAAAGAAATTAGGAGTACAAATTTTACCAGAAGAAGCCAAAGAAGAAAAAATAGAATATAAATCAAGCAATGAAAATATAGTAAAAATAGATTCAGAAGGAAATATATATGCAATAAACTCAGGAAAATCCACAATAACAGTAAAAGCTGTGGATAATGATGTAAAAGCAAATATTGATATAGAAGTATATAGTAAAGTTACAGGAATAGAAATAAACATAGAAAAAATAACATTACAAGAAGGTGAAAAATACAAAATAATATCAACAATATTACCAGAAGATGCAAGTAATAAGGAAATAAAATATGAAAGTGAAAATCAAAATATAGCAATATGTGATGAAATAGGTACAATTATAGGAGTAAATAAGGGAAAAACAAAAATAAATATTAGTTCAAAAGAAAATGAAGATATAAAAAAACAAGTAGAAGTTAATGTTATAGAAAAAATATCAGAACAAGATATTAAATTTAGTAAAAGCTTGAAAGTACAAGGAAATATAATAACAAGTATTAATGAAGAAGAAAGAACAAAACAAGTATTTTTGGAGAATATAATTGTAAGTGAAAAATATAAGATAAGAATAGTAAATAAAGATGGAATTGAAATACAAGAAAATCAACTAATTGGAACAGGCACAAGAATACAAATATTAAAAAACTCAGGAGAACAAGAATTAATTACAGAATATATAACAATAATATATGGAGATGTAAATGGAGACGGAAAAATTAATAGTGTCGATTTATTAAAGCTACAAAGACATATATTAGAAATAGAAAGCATAGATAAATATTCACAAATAGCAGGGAATATAAATAAAGATGGACGAAAGCCAACATCAAGAGATTTATTATTGATACAAAGAGACATCTTAGGGTTGTCTAAAATAGAGCAGTAGATAGTAATAATATAAAAGTAAGTATTAAT
>CAJMRU010000191.1 GCA_905215845.1 uncultured bacterium | reverse complement strand
ATATTATAAATAAAATAGGGAGGAATCAAATTGCCAAAAAAACCTAAAGAAGAAAATATAGATTTATATCGCTTCAATAATGGACAAGACCAAAATATTGAAAACTTAATGGAAAGAAAAAAAGAAAGAGAAAAGAGAATTAAAGAAAGAAACAATATACAAAAAGAAGAAAATGAATTTGACTTTGATACAGAAACAGTTATTGGTATGACAAATAAAAATAATAAAAAGAAACAAGATGAAATGAAAAAAGAATTCGCGAAAAAGCAAAGAAAAAGAGATAAAAGGCTAAAAAGAATAAAATTTTTCTTGAAATTAATTTTGCTTATAGGTGTAATAAGTGGAATAATAGCTTTTGCAACTTGTTCACCAATATTTAATATTCAAAATATTGAAGTAACTAATAATAAGCAATTAAGTCCAGAAACAATAATAAGTTTATCAGAATTATCAGTAGGTCAAAATATTTTTAAATTTTGGAAAAATGATGTAGAAAACAAAATAAAATCAAATGCATATATTGAAAGTGTAGAATTAAAGAGAGTTTTTCCAAATAAGCTTCAAATAAATATACAAGAAAGAGAACCAAAATTTAGTGTACCTGTATTAGGTGAATATGCATATATAAACACACAAGGATATATTTTAGAAATTACTCAAAATCAATTAAATTTACCAATAATTACGGGGATATCAACAAAAGAAGAAGAAATAAAACCAGGAAATAGACTAAACAATAAAGACTTAACTGAATTAGAAATTATTTTGAAAATTATTAGTGCAATGAAAGAAAATCAGTTAGATAAAGAGGTCACAAGCATTGACATTAGCAATAAAAATGATTATATTATATATATGCAAAATGAGAAAAAGAAGATTCACTTAGGTGATGGTTCTAATTTAAGTAATAAAATGTTATATGTAATTGCAATAATAAATGAGGAAAAAGGTAAAGAAGGGGAAATTTTTGCAAATGGAGATTTGAATCAAAAGTTCAAGGTATATTTTAGAGAGAAAGTATAATTTATACTAGAAAGGTGGAAAAATGACAAATAAAAAAGTAGTCAGCCTAGTTTTAGGAATAATGTGTTTTGCTTTAACCTTAGGAATATGTGTACAAGTTAGAACTGTAAAAAACACGAATTCTACGGTTAGCCAAAATTATGAGGAAAATAATTTAAGAGCAGAAGTATTAAAATATAAAGAAAAATATGACAATAAATACAAGGAATTAGAACAAGCTGAAAAACAATTAGAAGTAGAAAGACAAAAAGCAACAAAAAACAATTCAGACTTAGAGGAAAAAGAAAATAAGATAAAACAAGGAAATAAATTAACTGGTATGGCAGAAGCAAAAGGCCCAGGGGTTATAATAACTTTAACAGATGGTAAAGGAATAGCAACATCAACATTAAATCCTAGTGAGTTATTAGTTCATGATATTGATGTGCTAAGTGTTGTAAACGAATTGATAAATGCAGGAGCAGAGGCAATTTCAATAAATGACCAAAGATGGGTAGCAAATACAGCAATATCTTGTAGAGGTAATACAATAGATATAAATGGAGAGAGAATAGGTGCACCATTTGTAATAAAAGCAATTGGATTGCCAGAATATTTATCAGGTTTACAAAGACCTGGAGGATACTTATACATATTAAAAGAGGCAAATGTAGGAGTTAATCTAGAAAAATCAAATAATATAACTATACCAAAATATACAGGTGTAATAAACTTTAAATATATGCAAAACATAAAATAGGAGGAAATAGATGAAAAAAGCTATAAAAAAAGGAAAAATAACAATGACAATTACTATTGGAATTGCATGTTTTGCATTAGTATCTGTAATGATGATGCAATTTAAAATAGTAAATGAAACAGATATAACATCAATAGAAAATATGCAAGAAGCTGAATTAAAAACAGAACTTGCAAATTGGAAATCAAAATATGATGATATAAATCAAAAATATGAAGATACAGTAAGTAAAATTGAAGAATATAAAAATGATGAAGAGACAAATAGTGAATCAAGTAAATTATTAGAAAATGAATTAGAACAAAATAATATGTTGCTAGGTTTAACAGATGTTCAAGGAGAAGGAATAGTAGTAACATTAAAAAGTGGACAAGAAGCAAAAACACCAATAAATGCAGATGATTTATTAATGATAGTAAATTCACTTAAATTTGCAGGAGCAGAAGCAATTTCAATAAATGGAGAAAGAATTATAAATATAACAGATATAACTTATATAACAAATGAATTTATAAAAATTAATGGTCAAAGAAAACTAGAACCATATATAATAAAAGCAATAGGAAATCAATCATATTTAGAAACAGCTTTAAAAGGAAATGGTGGAACAGTTGAACAATTAGAAACACTAGGACATATTGCAACAATAGAGAAAGACAATAAAATACACATAGATAAATACAATCAAGAAATAAACATAAAATATATAGAATAGAAGTAATTCGATGATATATAAATAAAAAGTTTTCAAAAAACTTTTGAAAAAAGAGTACAACAAATAAGCCTAGTTAAAAAGTTTAAAAAAGGAAAGGTAGGAAAAATCATGTTATTTATAGCTATATTAATAGGATGCATATTAGGTGCTATATTAGGACTAAATGCTCCAATGATTTCATATACATATTCTAGTTATTTAGCAATAGCTATTATAGCTGCACTTGATTCAGTATTTGGAGGGATAGCTTCAGTAATAAAGAAAAATTTTGATTTAAAAATATTTATATCAGGATTTTTCGGCAATGCCATTTTAGCAATATTATTGACAATTTTAGGACAAAAATTAAATGTTGATATATATTTAGCAGCTATAGTGGTTTTTGTATGGAGAATGTTTATGAATTTAGGAACAATAAGAAGATACTATGTAGAAAAATGGACAAATAAATTAAAAGATAAAGGAAATAATAAAACAGAAGAAATAGTAAAAGAAGAAAAATGATATTGAAGTAAAAGAAAAAATAAAAAACAAAAAATGATAAAA
>CAJMRU010000190.1 GCA_905215845.1 uncultured bacterium | reverse complement strand
ATCTTTTATCTTGACCCTATATAAGATTTTTCCGTATACAACAAGTAAAAGTGACCTTTAAAAAGACCCGCGATAGCTTTACTAATGTAGCTTCGCTACTTTTCTTATTAAGTAATCTAAAAATTATTGTAAAAATACAACAAAGATAAGTTTTTTATACAAAGCTAAAAATAAATATTAAAAAAACTATTACTAAAAAAGTCAAATCAATATTAAGCCAAGATAAACTTTAATAAAAGTTAGAAGTTTGATTAAAATAGTTAATAGTATAAACTTAAGTAGAACGAAATAGAAAGGATTTTTATGGAAGAACGAGAACAGAAAATTTTAGAATTATTAAAAGATGAGGAATATCCTCCGATGAAAGCAAAACAAATAGCAATGGTAATGAGAGTACCTAAAAATGAATATAATGAATTTTTAAATATACTTGGAAACTTAGAAATGAAAATGAAAATTCAAAAGAACAGAAAAAATCAATATAGAATAGTAGAAAAAGTATATTATGATGGTATTTATAGGAAAAATGCAAAAGGTTTTGGATTTGTAAAAATAGAAAATGAAGAAGATGAAATATATATAGCAAAAACAAATTCATCAAATGCACTAAATGGTGACGAAGTTTTAATAGAAATAATAGAAGAAAAAAATAAAGTAAAAAAAGCAGAAGGAAAAATTGTAAGAATATTAAAACATGAAAAAGATACAGTAGTTGGAATATTTCAAAATAATAAAAATTTTGGATTTGTTGTTCCTGATGATAAAAATTTTGGAACTGATATCTTTATTTCAAAAAAGAACTTTGGGAAAGCAAGAAATAATCATAAAGTATTAGTGCAAATAACAAAATATCCTGAAAAGGGCAAAAAAGCAGAAGGAAAAATAATAGAAGTTTTAGGAAATGTAAATGAGACAGGAGTTGATATGTTATCTTTAATAAAAGAGCATAAACTACCATCAATATTTCCAGAACAAGTAGTAGAAGAGGCTAAAAAATGTGGTAATAAAATAGATGAACAAGATATAAAAAATAGAATAGACTTAAGAAATGAAATCATATTCACAATAGATGGAGCAGAAGCAAAAGACTTAGATGATGCGATAGGGATAAAAAAATTAGAAAATGGAAATTACAAATTAAGTGTTCACATTGCAGATGTAAGCCACTATGTAAAACCAAACAGTCTATTAGACCAAGAAGCTCTAATAAGAGGAACAAGTATATATATGTTAGGAAAAGTAATTCCAATGCTTCCAAGAGAATTATCAAATGGTATATGTAGCTTAAATGCAGGAGAGGATAGATTTACTTTATCTTGCACAATGGAAATAGATAAAAATGGAAATGTTAAATCTTCTGAGATATATAAAGCAGTAATAAATGTGACAGAAAGAATGACATATACAGATGTTCAAAAAATATTAGACAATTCAGATGAAGAGATAATGAAAAAATATGAGAAATATATAGACACATTTAAATTAATGGAAGAATTAGCTCTAATTTTGAAGGAAAAAAGATTAGAAAAAGGATATTTGAATTTAGACATTCCTGAAAGTAAAATAGAACTAGATTCAGAAGGAAGAGCAATAAATATTTCTAAATATGAAACTACATTTGCAAATGAAATAATAGAACAATTTATGCTGATTGCAAATGAAACAGTAGCAGAAAAATTCTTCTGGTTAGATGCACCATTTATATATAGAGTTCATGAAACTCCAGATTATGAAAAAGTACAAGAATTAAATAAATTTTTATTTAACTTTGGATTAAAGATAAAAGCTAATAAAGATAATATATATCCTAAAGAATTTTCTAAAATATTAGAAGAAATAAAAGGAAAAGACGAAGAAAAAGTAGTATCACATTTATTATTAAGAACTTTAAAAGTGGCAAGATATGAAGAAATAAACAAAGGTCATTTTGGAATTGCTAGTAAATATTATTGTCATTTTACATCTCCTATAAGAAGATATCCAGATTTATTTATTCATAGAATAATTTCTAAATATTTAGAAGAAAACTATGATGTAAATGAAAAGTTTATTGAAGACTATAAAAAACAAGCAGAGGAAAGAGCAAAACAATCATCAGAAAGAGAAAAAATAGCAACAAAAGTGGAAAGAGAAAGTGAAGACATAAAGAAAGCTGAATATATGGAAAATAGAATAGGAGAAGAATATGAAGGTATGATTTCTTCGGTAACATCATTTGGAGTTTTTGTAGAGTTAGATAATACAGTAGAAGGACTAATTCGATTTGAAGACTTGGGAAACGAATATTTCATATATGATGAAGACCGAAAAAGGTTGATAGGCGAAAGGTCAAATATTGTTTATAAAATAGGAGATAAAGTTAAAATAAGAGTAAAAGATGCAAGTAAATTGTTAAGAACAGTGGATTTTGAAATAATTGAAAAATTTTAGAAAAATTAAGAAGATGATTTCTGGGGAGTGATTTCGGGGTCGGAGACAAAAATCATGGTTGTAAAAGTTAAAATAAAAATAATTATTTGAAATTTTACCATGATTTTTGTCTCCGACCCCGAAATCACGACCCCAAAAGTCACAAATTACTATAAAAATAATTATAGTTAAGTTCTAAAAAAGACAACCACTGAATATATATATTTTAGATAGAAAAATAGGGAGGTAATTGAGTATGACAATAGATGAAAGAAAAACAACTATAAGTACAAGCGTAATTCAAAACTTAATATTAGAAAATAGAGGAAAACTAAGCATATCAGGAGTATTAGATGTATTAAGTTTTGACGACCAAGTAGTAATGGTTGAAACAGAACTTGGACTTTTGACAGTAAAGGGAGAAAATTTGAGGATAAATAAATTAAGTATTGATACATCAGAAGTAATGGTTGAAGGAACAATATCTTTGTTATCATATAGTAATAAGGAATCAGAAAAAGAAAAAACAAGTTTTATGAGTAAAATATTTAAGTAAGAGATTTCATTATGTATTTTAGTAGATAATATTTAAAGCAACTTTTACAAATCTTTATATACTATTAATATATAATTATAT
>CAJMRU010000189.1 GCA_905215845.1 uncultured bacterium | reverse complement strand
TATTTTTTGATGGTTGGTGGACTTTCCTAATTATAATACCAAGCTTTATAGAAATGATAGCAAGAAAAAATAAAACTTGGAGTATTATTTGGTTAATAGTTGGAATTATCCTATTTTTATCTTGTAGAAATATTTTAGATTTTGGAATGATTATGAAATTAATATTTCCAGTAGCATTAATCTTAATAGGATTAAATTTAATATTTAAAGATAAATTTGATAAAAGATTATCAGCTAAAATTAAAGAAATGAAAAATAATAATGAAGATTTAGAAGAATATTGTGCAACATTTGGAGAAGCAAGACCGTCATTTAAAGAAAAAGAATTTAAAGGAGCTAGTTTAGATGCCATATTTGGTAGTGTAGAATTAAACTTGAAAAATGCAATAATAGAAAAAGACCAAATAATTAAAGCTAGTGCAGTTTTTGGGGGAATTGATATAATTATACCTGAAAATGTTAATATAAAAATTAAATCTACACCAATCTTTGGAGGAGTTAGTAAAAAAGTAAATTTAAAATACAATGAACAATTACCAACAATTTATATAAATGCTTTTTGTATGTTTGGAGGTGTTAGTATAAAATGACAGGTTTTCAAAAATGTATAAAAGTATGTGCTATAATATTTGGAACATATTTATCAGCAATTATAATAGGAATTATAGTAGTTATAACTTTATCTATTGTAGGTGGTTTTGTAGCACTAAGTAGTGACGATTGGTTTTTTGAAGAAAAAAGTCATTATGAAGAATATAGAGATGATGATTATTATGAGGATATTATGTATAAAGGTTTAGAAGATAAATATTATAAAGATTTTACAAATCAATTGTAAATTAGTATTGAACGATTATTAAATTTTAGTCGTTCAGTTTTTATTGTATAGGAAAAATCAGCTTTTAATAAAAAATTTATTTACTATTTTACAAAAAAATGATAGAATATGAAAACGAAATCAATAAAAGGAAGAAGGACAAAAAGTTGAGTATTAAAGTGTTGGCAATAATAAATCCAGCGTCTGGAAAAGGAAATATAACAGAACATATAGATGAAATAAGAAACAATTTGAAGAATCAAGATATGGAAATGGACTTATATCTTACTAAAAAAGAGTATAATGCTAAAAAAATTGTAGAAGATAATATAGAAGGAAAAGATTTAATCTTAGTATGTGGAGGAGATGGGACTTTAAATGAGGTGGTAACTGCATTTATGGAAAAAGAAATAAAAGATGTAACTGTTGCATATATACCACTTGGAACTACTAATGACTTAGCAAAATCATTGGAAATGCCTATAAAAGATATTTCAATAACAAAAAGATTATTACAATCAAAAGCAAAAGTGATAGATATAGGAGAATTTAATAATAAAAAATATTTCTGTTATGTTGCAGCTTTTGGGGTAATGACAGATGTATCTTATATGACTTCACAGAAATTAAAAAACAAATACGGAAGATTTGCATACTATATGAAAGCTATTAAAGAAGTAGTAAAAATACCCACATATAAAGTTAAAATAAAATATGATGATGAGGAATTAGAAGGAGAATTTATTTATGGTGGAATCAGTAATTCTGTCTCAATAGCTGGATTTGAATGGTTTGATAGAAATGAAATAAGTTTAGAAGATGGGAAATTTGAATGTATTTTTATCAGAAAGCCAAAGAATTTATCAGGATATTTTAAAATATTAACAGCATATAGAGAAAAAGATTACAGTTGGAATAGAGATATTGTTTATTTTAAAGCAAATAAAATACAAATCGAAACTGAGGAAGAAGTGGCTTGGACATTAGATGGAGAGTTTGCAGGAAGGTTAAATAATGTAAATATAGAAAATTGCAACAAGGCACTTGAACTTGCAGTATGTGAAAAAAGCAAATAGGTGTGAAATAATATATAGAGTTAAGAAAAAAAGTTTTTTGCATACAATAAAAATGAAGAAATAGATGAAAAATGAAAGGAATTACAAATGCTGAAAAGAATTATAGAAAAAAATTATAAATGGATAACAATTTTATTATGTGTAATAATTGTATTAATGATGTTAGAAGATATTTTTAACAGTCAACAATTAACAATAGATACAGTAATTTATAAAAATGTGATATTAAATCTAAGGTCAGAACCACTAACTGCAATAATGAAAGTCATAACTAATTTAGCATCTGCATATACGCTTATAGCGATAACAATAGCATCATTTGTTTTTATAAAAAATAAAAAAATAGGAAAATGTATTACTGTTAACTTAGTATTATCTACTTTGCTAAATCAAATATTAAAATACACAGTACAAAGACCAAGACCTGAAGGATATATGATAATAAATGAAAATGGGTATAGTTTTCCTTCAGGACATTCAATGGTTAGTATGGCTTTTTATGGACTAATAATTTATTTAATATGGAAAAAGATGAAAAATGTAAAGTTAAAATATGTATTATGTGGCTTTCTTTCAATATTAATACCTTTAATAGGATTTAGTAGAATATATTTAGGAGTACATTATGCAAGTGATGTAATAGGAGGATTTGCAATATCGATAGCATATTTAGTACTTTACATAGGAGCAGTAAAAACATATTTAAATATAGAAAAGGAAGAAAAAATGAATAAACGTGAAATGGTTAAATTAAGAAAGAAAAGAAAAAAACTAAGAAATAGTTTCAAATATGCTTTTGAGGGGATAGGAGAGGCTTTGAAAACAGAACAAAACTTAAAAATTCATTTTTTTATAATGATAGTTGTTATAACAGCTGGATTAGTTTTTAAAATAAATGCAATGGAATGGATTGCATGTATTATATTGTTTGGTTTAGTTATATCATTAGAGTTAATAAATACAGCAATAGAAACAACAGTTGATATTGCGATGCCTGAAAAAAATGAGAAAGCTAAATTAGCAAAAGATGTAGCAGCTGGAGCTGTTTTAATGTCAGCTATAATGGCAATAGTAGTTGGATTAATAATATTTTTACCGAAAATATTTTAAATAGAAAAAAGTACAAGTTTTTTTAAAAAAGAACTTGTACTTTTTTGATTA
>CAJMRU010000188.1 GCA_905215845.1 uncultured bacterium | reverse complement strand
GATATATTACATATTTTAGATAGTAAATTTAATATATATATTTATATGCCAACTATTATAAAGTCAAATTATAAAAACTTGTTATTATCTAATATAGAAAGTACTTTGCAAAATTATAAAATACAAGGTTTTGTGATTTCTAATATATGCAATTTTAAATTATTAGAATCTTTATCTAACGAATTTAATAAAAATTTTGAAATAATTACTAACTATACATTTAATGTGTATAATAACTATACTATTTCAGAGTTAAAAGAATTAGGAGCAATTAGATATACTATTTCTCCCGAATTAGATAAAATTACCATTAATTCTCTATCAAATTGTGTTACACTAGATAATGAATTAATTGTATATGGAAAAACTCCAGTTCTTAATATGAATTATTGCTTACTTGGTGAAACTGATAAATGTTATCCAACTTGTAAGCAAAAGTGTAATAGTAAAAATTCTTATCTTCTGAAAGATAGACTTAATATGACTTTTCAAATTTCACCTGATAATATTCAAACTGTTACAACTATTTATAATAGTAAAATAACTTCAATTTCTCCTTCTGATTTTAATATTAATTTTGCTAGAATTGATATTTTAGATGAAAATATTGATGAGATTAATAATATTGTTTCAAAAGTTAGAAATGGTGAAAGATTAGAGGGTAAAAATTATACTAATGGGAATTTGAATCGTGAGATTTAGAATTAAAATAGGACGTAAAATAAACTTTTATTTCTAAGATATCTGTTTATTTTATGTCCTATTTTTGTTTTTATATAACTTAAAAGTAAACTATAAATTTACACTTTATTTGTTAATATTTTATCGATGATTTCGGAAAAATTTGATTATTGTTTTAAACAGTTTAATTTTATCTACGATTTCGAGAGTTTTTCAAATTTTTAAAATTTTCTTATTTATTTCATACCTGTTTACTACTTAAGTCAATTATCAAGTCCATATTATCATCCTTAGCAGACTTATTTTTTCTAATTGCACCACATTTTTTACATCTGTAAATAATAACATAACCTTTTTTGCTATCAATTTCTAAACTAACTGGTTCTAAGTCACCATGGCATTTTTCTTGTCTATCTCCCGGATTTTTATCTACATGTTTTGAGTGTAAACAAAAAGGACAATGGTCTCTACAAGAATAACCTAGTTTTGTTACTTTTTTTCCACAATTTTCACATATAAATTCTTCATCTATTTCTGTAAATCTTCTACTATTTTCCATATAAACTTCTTTTCCTTTCTCGTTTTACTCAAAATGAACACATGTTAATAAAAGATTCATGTATTTCAACTTAGTCTCTTTTTGAATCAGTCTTCGTTATAAATTCTTTATCATTTATAACATTTTAATATTTAAAGTTTCCTCCACCTAAAAATTCCTTTAATAATGAATTATTTGGTATGTATTCTTTTGGTATTTCTTCAAAATATTTTAACATATTCATTATTCTTCTTGCTTCTGCATATTCTGGTTCTTTATTTGTTATTTGTTCTAATAAAGGCATTACTATTGGTTTTAATGCTCCTAATTCATATATTAAAGATGTATTAAATACGAAATCTGCTCCTTCTTGGAATGGGAATATATTTTTTTCTTCTCCCTCATTTACTTTATTCCATGTACGTATTGTACTTTGTGCTGAATATCCTCTGAATTGATAGTCTCTTACTATTCTTCTTACTAATCTTGTATCTGTTGTTGATATTCTGTTAAATCTATCTAAGTTTAATACTGTTAATGCACTTATGTATATCTTATATTTTTGTTCTGCTGGTATTTTACTTGTTAGCTTATCATTTAAGCAATGTATTCCTTCAATTACTAACACTTCATCTTTTTCTAGTTTTACCATTTTTCCATTATATCTTTTTGTTCCTTCATGAAAATCAAATTCTGGCATTTCAATTTCTTCCCCATTTAATAATTTTGTTAAATGGTCATTAAATAGTTCTAAATCTATTGCTTCTATACATTCAAAATTATATTCTCCATTTGCGTCTCTTGGTGTATCTTGTCTTTCAACAAAATAATTATCCACTGAAATTGTTACTGGTTTTATTCTATTTAATCTTAATTGTATTCCTAATCTTTGTGCAAATGTTGTCTTTCCTGATGAAGATGGACCTGCTATTAAAATCATTTTTATGTTTTTGTTTTGTGCTATATTATCAGCTATTTTTGCTATTTTCTTTTCATGTAATGCTTCTGCTAACATTATTATATCATTTACTCTTTTTTCTCTTATTGCTTCATTTATTTTATATGTTCTTTCTATATTTAAAATTTTATGAATATCATCATATTCTTCCATTGCCCATGCAAGCTTTTTAGTTTCAACAAGTTCTGGTAATACATTTGGATTTTTTTGACTTGGATATCTAATTAAAAATCCATCATTATATTTTACAATTTCAAATATTTTTACTATTCCTGTTCTATTTGCTAAAGTTCCATAACAGTAGTTATAGTAGTCTTCACAAAAATACATAAAAATTTTATCATTGTCTTTTAAATCAATTTGTAATCTTCCTTTTGAAGTATGTTCTTTTTTAAAGAATTCTTTTGCTTCTTGCATATTCATTACTACTTGTTTTATTGGTAAATCTTGTTCTATTATATTTTTTACTTCTTCAGTTAATTTTTTAACAAACTCTTCTGTAACTTTTTTTCCTATAAAATCACAAAACATTGAATTTGCTAATTGATAATTTACTTCCATTCTTTCATTTGGATAAAGTTTTTCAAATGCTTTTCCAACTATGTATATTAATGTTCTTCTATATACTTTTTGACCTTCTTTTGATGAAATGTCTATTAGCTCTACTTTTCCATCTTTTTCTATTTTATAATCTAAATTTACATATTCATTGTTGAATATTCCTGCTATAACTGGGTATTTACTTTCTTCTATTTCTTCTTTGAATAAATCACTAATTTTCATTGGTTCTTTTATTTCTTTTATTTTATCTTTATATTGTATCTTCATAAATTTCCTCCTTAATTTTGTTATAAAACTATTATAAACTAAAATAATTTCAA
>CAJMRU010000187.1 GCA_905215845.1 uncultured bacterium | reverse complement strand
CTATTGCCGTCGGAATGCTGATTATGTATGTGGTTCAGGCACTGTGCAAATATTATGTAAGCTACCAGGGACACATGATGGGGGCTTATATGGAGAGGGATATGCGGCAGCAGTTGTTTGACCACTATGAAAAACTGTCTTTTTCTTATTATGATAATAATATTAAAGCTAAAAATCCCCCATACAGTCAGTATGGGGGATTGAGGGCTTTATATAATCTTATTTAATGGTTAAATAGTCATATGCATAAATTAAATCTGGATTTTCTATATTTTTATTATCTTTAAGAATTTTCTCCACTGATGTATTGTAATTTAGTGCAATCTGACTTAATGTATCTCCTGGCTGTATTATATACTTTCCAATAGCAATTTCAATTACAAATACATCTGTATTACTTTCTTCAATATTCCAATAAATTGGAATGTTAGACTCTTTCAAATCCGTATATACTTTTTTATAGTCTTTATCCTCTGGAAGTATTAATTCTAGAGATGTTTCTACAGCATCTTTTTCAAATGATTCTTTCACCGTATTTAATAACTCATTATCCATTAATGTTGCTATTTGAACAAAGTCTAAATTTTCATCAATAGTGTTTACCATTTTTTCATAGTCATCCGACTTTTGGTTTTTAAAAATATTGTATTGCACTTTTTGATGATTGTTCAAACTACTTATTGTCCATAATGCTTTTTCTCCACTCTCTTCGTATTGCATTAAGCAATATCTTTTGAGCATATTTGATACACTTTGAAAATCATTTCCTTTAGAAGCGGTCTGCTCATATACATCAGATGTTATGACATCTCTTTTATCAATTGGTTCTAAATCAGCTGGTGTCAAAACATCTATTGGTTCTAAATCAGCTGGTGTAAAAGCATATACCCGATTGCAAAATCCAAAACATAAACATAAAGATATTGCTGTTGCTAAAATTTTTTTCATTGCCATTTCCTCCTTTTGCTTTGCCCTCATCACTTATGTTAACAAGCTATAGTATATATTATAACATCTTGCATTCATTTTGGCAAGTATCATAAGAAAATTGAGTTTCTACTCAAATAAAAAATAAAGTTTCCAAACTTATCAAAAGTTGGAAACTTTATTTTTTTACTCATCTTTAAATGAATTAATTTTAAATAATTTAAATAATTCGACTATTACAAGTGGTGCAAGTACTAATCCTACTAATTCTAATATGTTTTGACTTGGCAATACTGGTATACTAAACGCTGCTCTTAATGGTGGTATTGCTAATATTCCTATCATCAATAATGCTGATGCTAATATTGCCCATATCAATTTGCTATTATTAAATACCTTAGTTTTAAATATTGATTTTTTATTATTTCTAACATTAAATACATGAACTAACTCTGAAAATGCTAATGTAACAAATGCCATTGTTTGACCTACTTCTATTTTTGATTGGTCTAATGTTAATCCATCTAGTGGTTCTGTAGTTGTTGCAAGTCCTATCATAAATGCTGCTAGTGTTAATAATCCTATCATTACACCTTGATATATAACTCTCCATGTCATTCCTTTTGTAAACACACCTTTTTCAGGCTTATTTGGTTTTCTTTTCATTATGTCAGAATTTGCTGGGTCAAATGCTAATGCTAATGCTGGTAATGAGTCTGTTACTAAGTTAATCCATAATATATGAATTGGTAATAATATTTCTAGATGTGCTATATCTGTTATTCCAAACCAATTTGCAAATAATGGTGTACATAGTGTTGCTAAAAATAGTACTACTATTTCTCCTACATTACTTGATAATAAAAATTGAATAACTTTTAATATATTATCATATATTCTTCTTCCTTCTTCTACTGCTGATACTATTGTTGCAAAATTATCATCTGTTAAAATTACATCTGCTGCTTCTTTTGCTACGTCTGTTCCTACAACTCCCATTGCACATCCTATATCTGATGTTTTTAGTGCTGGACTATCATTTACTCCATCACCTGTCATTGCAACTATTTCTCCATTTTTTTGCCATGCTTTTACTATTCTTACTTTATGTTCTGGTGAAACTCTTGCATATACTGAATAATGTCTTACATTTTTTTGTAATTCTTCATCACTCATTTTTTCAAGTTCTTGACCTGTTATTGCTTCGTTTTCATTTTCTAATATTCCTAATTTTTTTGCTATTGCTGTTGCTGTAATTTTATGATCTCCTGTAATCATTACAGTTTTTATTCCTGCTGTTTTACATTTTTCTACTGCTTTTTTAGCTTCTTCTCTTGGTGGGTCAATCATTCCAACCATTCCGACAAATATTAAATCACTTTCAATATTTTTTATTTCTTCTTCTGTTGGTTCATGGTCAAATTCTTTATATCCACAAGCTAAAACTCTTAATGCTTCTTTTGCCATTTCTTCATTTTTTTCTCTTATTATTGTAGTATAGTTTTCTAAGTCCTCTTTTATTTCGTTGTTTAATAAATAACCTTTACATATTCTTAATAATTCATCTACCCCACCTTTTGTATATGCTATATATTTGTCATGAACTTTGTTTACTGTTGTCATTAATTTTCTATCTGAATCAAATGGAACTTCTGCAACACGAACCATTCTATCATATATTGATGGGTCAAAATTAAGATTAAATGCCATATCTACTAATGCTGTTTCTGTTGGGTCTCCTGTTAATGTTCCATCTTTAGCAATTTTTGTGTCATTACATAGCATATTTGCATATACTAATTTTGTCATATCTTCATTTACATTGTTTTTATCAATTTCTGAAAAATCTTTTATTTCTTTATTTAAAAATACTTTTTCTACTGTCATTTTATTTTGAGTTAATGTTCCTGTTTTGTCAGAACATATAACTGTTGCACTTCCTAATGTTTCTACTGCTGGTAATCTTTTTACTATTGCATTTTTCTTTACCATTTTTTGAACACCAATTGCTAAAACAATTGTTGAAACTGCAACTAATCCTTCTGGTATTGCTGCAACTGCTAGTGATACTGCTGTCATAAACATATGAATTGGTTCTTTATGTTGCAATAATCCTATTATGAATATAAATACACATATAGCTAAGGC
>CAJMRU010000186.1 GCA_905215845.1 uncultured bacterium | reverse complement strand
ATAAAAAATCTATATTTTATTTATAAATCTATGTTATATTATAGTAGGAAGAGGAGAGATGAAAATGTATAATGTTTTAGTAGTAGATGATGATAGAGAAATAGTAAAGGCAATAGAAATCTATTTAACAAAAGAAGGATACAATATATTAAAAGCATATGACGGAGAAGAAGCTTTAAAAGTAATGAAAGAAAATGAAATTCATTTAGTAATATTAGACATAATGATGCCAAATAAAGATGGAATAGAAACTTTAGAAGAAATAAGAAAAACAAAAACTATACCAGTAATTATGTTATCAGCAAAATCTGAAGATTATGACAAAATAGAAGGTTTAAATACAGGTGCAGATGACTATGTAACAAAACCATTTAATCCATTAGAGTTAATCGCAAGGGTTAATTCGTGTATAAGAAGATATGTCAATTTTGGAAATTTAAATTCTCAGGAACAAAATAAAGTACTAAAAACAGGTGGATTAGAATTATATGATGAAACAAAGCAAGTTATAGCAGATGGAAAAGAAATAAAATTGACAGCAACAGAATATAACATTTTAAAATTCTTATTAGAAAACAAAGGAAAAGTATATTCAATATCACAAATATATGAAAATGTATGGAATGAAGAAAGTTATGGTGCTGAAAATATTATAGCTGTACATATAAGACACATAAGAGAAAAAATAGAAATAAATCCAAAAGAACCTAAATACTTGAAAGTAATATGGGGAATTGGATATAAAGTTGAAAATATATAGTAAAAAGAAGGAGAAGATTAGTATGCAAAAATTAAGACAATCAACTCTGATGAAGATTTTATGTTATTTATTAATACCAGTAATTGCAGGAATTCTAATATTGAGTATAAGTAATTTAATAATTGTATCAGAATATGGACAATTAGAAGATAAAAATCAATATTTAGAAACAGATAATTTTGGAGAAAATTATCTGTATTCTATAATTTCAAAAGCTAGATAAGTGAAAAAAGTAAAACCAGAGGTATATGAGTATGGTGATTATACTAAAATAGAAGATGATAGTTACAATGCATCTATTTATTATAATGACTATAATTATGATAATTCATCAATTAATAGTTATATAAATTATATAATAGTAGACGAAAAAACAGAAAATTTATATACAAATATCAAATCATCAGATTATATAAAAGAAATTCAAGAAATGAAGAATAAAAAGAACTTTTGGAATTATGAAGGAGGAAAAATAACAACAAATATTGAGTCTATAAATCAAGACAATGCCAAATATATATTAGCATCATATAGTCAAAATTATTTAGAGGGGGTAAAAGTATATTCAAGTTTTGATGAAGAGGCATATGTGTATTCAAATTCATATTACATTCAAAATGTAGTATATGAAATGTTTAAAGATAATCAAAATTCACCAGTATATTTGATACCAATAACATCAGTTCTTTTACTAACAATGATAATATATTTAGTATGGGCAACAGGGCATGAAAAAGGAAAGGATAAAATAGAAATAAGTGGAATTGACAAAGTACCATATGAAATATTAATATCAATAGTATTTTTTGCATTAGGAATATTCATAAGTCTTGGTGTAGCAAGTGTAGAAACTATGATTCCACAAAAAATGTTGATACCATTAATAGTAATTAGTTATCTAGGAACTTATGGAAGTTTAGCACTTGGAACAGCAACTACAATAAAGAGATTAAAAGCAAAAAGTTTTTGGCATTCATTTTTAATGTATAAAATGTATGCATGGATAAAAGAAAAAGCAAAAAAATTTTTCAAGGTAGTTTCAGATAAAAATAGTTCAAAAAGAAAAATAACTATATTTTATTGGGGCTTTATAATATTAAGTGGTTTAATATTTTTAGCTACTGCTTCAGGTGTAGCAGTTCTATTATTACTAGTATTTTGGGCTTGGGTATATATACTTATGTTAAAATATATTGAAAAGGTAGATAAAATAAATCAAGCGTTAAAAGAAATATATGAAGGTAATCCAAATGTACATTTAGAAAAAGAAGAACTAACAGGTGTTTTAAAACAAATGGCTGAATATATAAATGACATTGCAGGTGGATTTACAAATGCAATAGAACAAAGTCTGAAATCTGAAAGATTAAAGACAGAATTAATAACAAATGTATCACATGACATAAAAACACCGTTAACTTCAATAATCAATTATGTAGATTTATTAAAACAAGAAGATATAAAAGATGAGAAAATAAAACAATATATTGATATTTTAAATCAAAAATCATTAAGACTAAAAAAACTAATAGAAGATTTAGTAGAAGCTTCAAAGGTATCTTCAGGAAATGTGAAATTAAATATAGAAGTAATTGACTTAAAAGAACTTTTAGCTCAAACAATGGGAGAATTTGAAGATAGATTTGAAAATAAAAATTTAAAAATAGATATAGAAATGCCGGATGAAGAAGTAAAAATAAAAGCAGATAATAGATATATGTATAGAGTGATTGAAAATTTATTTAGTAATATAACTAAATATTCAATTGACAATTCGAGAGTCTATATAAGCTTAACTAAACAAAATGATAGAATTAAACTAGAGATAAAAAATATTTCTAAAGATAAATTAAATATAAGTCCAGATGAATTAATGCAAAGATTTGCAAATGAAAAGATGAAGGAAAGAATGGGTTCTTTCTTGGAAGATGAAGCCATTGAAAGTAAGATGGTAACAAAATCAATTGAAAATGCTCAAAAACGTGTTGAAGGACAGAACTTTGATATTCGTAAGCAATTATTACAATATGATGATGTGATGCGTCAACAACGTGAAATCATGTATAAAGAACGTGATGATATTATGTCACAGACTGATTTAGGTCCAATTGTGAAAGGAATGTTTGAACAGGCGGTGGAAAATACTGTTCGTCAGTTTACAAAACATGATGGTAAAAAAGAACATGTTGATGTTGATGGTGCATTAAATTATATTTCTAAAAATTATATGTTACTGGCTACTTTAGCGGCTAAAAATAAAGAAGTTGTAGAACATGATGCTAAAAAATTAACAAATAGTTTATCTGAAATTGTTTATTTGCAGTATCAAAATAGATTT
>CAJMRU010000185.1 GCA_905215845.1 uncultured bacterium | reverse complement strand
ATATGCAATAATTTTTAAAAAATATATTGACAAAAATAAAAGAAAGATGTAATATCAAATTAACATATGAACATATAATCATATAAAGGGGAGGAAAAATAATGGATGAAAATTTATGTGAAATTACTATAATCCATGAAGATATAGTAAAAGAAGTGAAAGAAATAATGCCAAAAGATGATGAAATATATGACTTAGCAGAATTTTTCAAAGTGTTTGCAGATTCTACAAGAATGAAAATGATATATGCTTTAATGGAAAATGAATTATGTGTATGTGATTTAGCAAATATAGTAAATACGACTCAATCAGCAATCTCACATCAACTAAAAATATTAAGACAATCAAAATTAGTTAAATTTAGAAAAGAAGGAAAAGTAGTATATTATAGTTTAGACGATGAACATATAAGCCAAATAGTAAAGAAAGGTCGTGAACATATTGAAGAGTTATAGATATAAGCTAGAAGGACTAGACTGTGCCGCATGTGCCAAAAAAGTTGAAGAAAAATTAGCAAGTACAGATGGATTCCAAGATGTAAATGTCAATTTCTCAACTTTAAAATTATCATTTAAAACAGAGAAATATGAAAATGATAAAAACTTAAAAAAAATGGTTGAAGAAATTGTAAGAAAAGTAGAACCAGATGTAAATGTTATAGAAAATTCAAATAAAGAAATAAATGAAAAATCAGAACGAAGCAATGTAGATATTATTAGAATTATTATTGGAGTTTTAATTTATTTTGTAGGAATGAAAACAAACTTAGGAAAAGAATTTTCAATAATATTTTTAATTATTTCTTTAGTAATATTACTTTATAAAATAGTTCCAAAAGCACTAAAACAAATAGTAAAAAATAAATCTTTAGATGAAAATGCATTAATAGCAATATCAGCAATAGGTGCATGTTTTGTGGATAAAGCAATGGAAGGAATAATGGTTATAACATTATACGAAATAGGAAAAATATTAGAGGCAAAAGCAATAAGTAAAACAAGAAATTCAATTTCAAATTTAATGGACATAAGACCAGAATATGCAAATATAAAAGATAAAGAAGAAATAAAAAAAGTAAGTCCAGAAGAAGTAAAAATAGGAGATATAATAGTAATAAAAAGTGGAGAAAAAATTCCATTAGACGGAACTATTATAAAAGGAGAAGCTGAAATAGATAACTCAGCATTAACAGGAGAAAGTGAGTTAATAAATGTTAAAGAAGATTCAAAAGTACTATCTGGAGGGATTAATGTTCAAGGATTAATTGAAGTAAAAGTTGAAAAACTATATGAAGACAGTACAGTAAGTCAAATTTTAAATTTAGTAGAAAATGCAACAGATAAAAAAGCAAAAACAGAGAATTTTGTTTCAAAAGCTGCAAAAATTTATACACCAATAGTATTAGGTTTGGCAGTAATTGTAGCAATATTTATGCCTATATTTTTTGAAGGAGTAACATATCAAGAAAGTATATATAAAGCATTAATATTTTTAGTAATATCATGTCCTTGCTCAATAGCAATATCAGTACCATTAAGTTATTTTAGTGGGATAGGTAAAGCTTCTAAAAGAGGAATTTTAGTAAAAGGAAGTGATTACTTAGACAGTTTAAAAGACATTAAACAAATAGTATTTGACAAAACAGGAACAATAACAACAGGAAATTTTAGAGTAAATGAAATTAAATCATTTAATGAAAAATATAATGAAAAAGAAGTTTTAAAATATTTTGTAATGGGAGAAAGCTATTCAAATCATCCAATAGCAAAATCAATACTAAATGAAGTAAAAAATGAAGACATAGATATAAAACAAGTAAGAGATTTTGAAGAAATTGCAGGTAAAGGTCTAAAATATAAAATACAAGATAAGGAAATCATTATTGGAAATAAATCAATAATGAATGATAATAAAATCACTTCAAATCAAGAAGAAGGAACTATATTATTTTTAAAAATAAATGACGAAGTAGTAGGAAGTATTAAATTAATAGACGAAATAAAACCAGATGTAAAAACTACAATGAAAAAGCTAAGTGATTTAGGAATAAAAACTAAAATGTTTACAGGAGATAAAAAGGAAATTGCACAAAAAATAGCAAAAGAAGTAGGAATAAAAGAAGTAAAATACGAAATGTTACCACAAAATAAATATGAAGAATTAGAAAAAATTTTACAAGGTAAAAAGCCAAGTGAAAAAGTAGCATATGTAGGAGATGGAATTAATGATAGTCCAGTACTAGCAAGAGCAGATATTGGAATATCAATGGGTGGAGTAGGATCTAGCTCAGCAATAGAAGCCTCAGATATTGTAATAATGACAGACGAATTATCAAAAGTTATAGAAGGTATTGAAATTTCTAAGAAAACAAATAAAATAATAATGCAAAACTTAGTTATATCAATAGGAATAAAATTATTAGTTTTTACATTAACTCTATTTGGACTTTCAGATATGTGGGAAGCAGTATTTGCAGATGTGGGAGTAACATTAATTACAGTATTTAATACATTGAGAATTTTGAGGTAAGAGGAGATTACATTGGAAAATTTGAAAGAAAAAATAAAAGAAAAATTACATGAATTAGAAGACGAAAAATATAAAAAATTCCATACTGGTGTATGTCCAGGAGTGGATAATATTTTAGGAATAAGAGTACCTATACTTAGAAATTATGCAAAAGAACTAAAGAAGGAATATAACTTTGAAGACTTAATTCGAAATATTGATGACCAATATTATGAAGAAATAATGCTAAAAGGAATGATAATAGGACTAGAGAATAAGAAAGATTTTGATACAATAAAAGGTTATATAAAAAACTTTATACCTAAAATAGATAATTGGGCAATATGTGACACATTTTGTGCAGGATTAAAAATTACTAATAGATATGAAAAAGAAATGTGGGAATTTATAAAAACATATTTAAAATCAGAAAATGAATTTGAAGTAAGATTTGCAATAGTAATGATTTTAGACTATTATATAAAAAAAGAATATATACCAGAAGATTTTAAAATATTTGAAAATACAAAAAGCGATAAATATTATATACAAATGGCAGTAGCTTGGGCAATATCTATATGTTTTATAAAATTTTATGA
>CAJMRU010000184.1 GCA_905215845.1 uncultured bacterium | reverse complement strand
TTTCATATTAAATTCCTTTCTATTTTACTTAAATACTTTCATAATATAAAAATATTTTAACAAACTTTCACATTAATTTATTTTTTAAATCTCTTATTAATTATTCATTTTTCCATTATATTTCATACCTACTCAAAATTTATTTCTTTTATATTATCTTCTATAAAATAATGCATTTCTTCATGAACATCAATATCATTTGCAATTTGTTCTATTGGTAATTTTATATATTTTACTTCTGCTTCTGCTAATACTTGTCCTCCTTTATTCAATATTTCTGTCCTCACTTTTAAAAATTTAGAGGTTTCCTTCTCCACTCTTCCTCTTCCTATTAAATCTGTATTATATGGTACTGGTTTTCTATATTTTACTTCCATAGAAGTTGTAACTCCAAATATTTCTTCACTTTCAGTCCAACAAGCTCTTAACCCTAATTCATCAAGCATTGCCGCTATTATTCCCCCATGAACTCTTTGAGGAAAACTTTGATGCTCTTTTTTATATCGAAACGGTGTCATTACACTTCCATCTTCCATATTATAAAATTGTGCCTTTAACCCTATTGGATTATCCATTCCACATACAATACACATTTTACTATTTCTTTGTTTACTTACTACTTTCATTTTACTATATTCTTTCCTTTCTAATGCAAAATATTTCCCCTATTCATTAAAACTTAATATAACACAAATATCAAAAATTCGCTACACATTTTACATTTTTTCTTTTTTCGCATTATTGTATACTATTTTTTATTGTAGAGAAGCTGAAAATGGGTGATACTTATAACTTTTTTGGATTTTTGACGTTCGACTGGAATGAAGATTAGAATTGGTTAGGCTTTCAAATGAGGAATGCTCACGGTACTTGAAGTATGAAAGGGTCTGAGTGAGAGAGGCTCATTCGAAAGCCGTACCAATTCTTTCTGAATGGAATAAGTAGTCAAAAATCCAAAAAAGTTATAAGTATCACCCATTTTCAGCGGCTAATTTTAAAAAATTGTTCGTTAATTATTATTTTCTCACTAATAATTAACGAACAATTAAATCTCCTATAAAATTACATCATTTATTTTACATTTTCATTTGGTATATTTTCATTTTTCTTGTTTCTTATAAAATCTAATAATACCGTCAATCCTGTAAATGCTACAAATATTCCAACTAATACTGTTATATTACTAATAACCATATCTACATTTATATTTATTAATGCTTCTTTTATCAATCTAATAGTATAATTCATTGGCATTACACTATAAATATTTTGGAAGAATTCAGGTACTGTTTCTATTGGGAATGTTCCTCCACTTGCTGCTAATTGTAAAACTAATAATAATATACATAAGAATTTACCTACATCTCCAAAGTTTACAATTAAGAATTGAACTATACTTGTAAATGCCATTGAAATTAATATGCATGTTCCATAATATAACCACATATTTGTCACATCAAATCCTAAGCCTAATTTCAATAAGAATCCTAATACAATTCCTTGAATAGCTGCTATTCCAATATATAATGCTGTTCTTAAATATTTATTTTTAGCATTTTTTCCTAATAATTTATATCTATCTTCTGGGTCATTATATAACATTACTAACATGATTAATCCACCAACCCATAGTGATATAGACATAAAGTATGGTGCAAAACCTAATCCATAAGAATTTACTTGTGCATAATCTTTTTCTTCTATTTTTACTGGATTTGCTACATATTCATCTAAACCTTCTAAGTTTGTTAATTGTTCTTTTGTATCTTGTATACCATTATCTATTTCTGTTTTAAATGTATTTGTACCTGCTACTAATTCATTGCTTCCATCAAGTGCTTGTTTTGAACCTTCATTTAATTGATTTATTCCTGTTGATACCTTTTTAGAACTTACACTTAATTCATTTAATCCTGATGTTAATGCATTACTTCCTGTTTGTGCTTTACTTAATCCTTGTTTTAATTCTAACATTCCTGTATTTAAAGTTTTAGCACCTGCCTGTAAATCTTGTAATTTCTTAGCTTGACTAGCAAATGTTTGTATTCCTGAATTTAAATTACTTGCTCCTGTTTTTAATTCATTTCCTTTTGTTTTTAATGTATTTAATCCTTGCATATTTCCTGCTGAATTATTTATATTTTGTAAATCTTTCATTATTTTTTGGAAATTTGGGTCTGCCATTACAGTCGGATTTTTTGCCACATAACTTTGTATATCTGCTCCTAATGTTTTTACTTGTGATACTGTATTATTAACTCCTGCTATTGCTGTATTTACTCCATTTACATATGCTGAAACTCCTGATGATAAATTACTTGCTCCTGTTGAAATTTGATTTACTCCTGAAGTTACTGCTGATAAATTCTTAGTTGCATTTTCAAGTTGTGTAGTTCCTTGATATAGTTGTTCTGCTCCACTATTTAATTGATTAAGTCCATTATTCAATTCTTTGCTTCCATTGTATGCTGTATCTACACCAGCATCAAATTTATTATAATTTGCTTGTAATTCATTTGTTCCTGAATTTAATGCTTGTAATCCTGTTGATAATTGGTTAGCTCCATCTTTTATTTGTGTTGCTCCATCTGATATATCTTGCATTTTTTCTGGTACTTCATTTAACTTGTTTGATAATGTTTCTACAACCTTTTCGCTTACTTCACTTCTTAATTCAGTTTCAACTGTCGTTACCACTTTTGCAATTATTTGTGATGCTAGATAATTACTTTTTTGGTTTGGTGAATATGTTATTGTAGTCGTTTTTCTGTCTTTATTCTCTGCTGAGTTTAAATCTTGTGTAAAGTTTTCTGGAATAGTTATTGTCGCATAGTATTCTTCATTTATCAAACCATCTTCTGCTTTTTTGCTATCATTTAATACTTCTATGCTCATTACATCTTTCTCTTTTAGTTCTTCTACTAGATTATTTCCTAGATTTTCATTATTGCTTCCTTTATCTAAATTTACAATTGCTATTTTCATTCCATGTAAATTTCCATATGGGTCCCAAAATGCTTTCAAATAAAAAAAGCTATACATTACTGGTATTACAATAATTGCTACTATTATAATCCATATCTCGTGATAATACTGAAAGTGCATATTCA
>CAJMRU010000183.1 GCA_905215845.1 uncultured bacterium | reverse complement strand
ATAGCGTGGGTTCGATTCCCACTACCCGCTCCACATAATAAAAGGTGACTAAATACTAGCCACCTTTTATTTTTTTATAAATTTAAATATTTACTTTAACATATTTATAATTCTTAAAAATGTATTTAAATTTTACTTAGTTATTACCTTCTCTACCTTCTGGTAATGCTGGATAATCTAATACTACCCTTATTTTCATAACATATTTAATTGCTCTTACTATTTTACTATTTTTAATTCTTTGCCATAAACTTGGTTTAGCTTCAAATGTTGTTGCTTGTATATATTGTTGCTCTTCAATATTTTGTGTTTGAGCTTGTTCTTGTGTTTCTATTATTGGTTGAACTGATTCTTCTACAATTTGTTCTGGTTCTTCAACTGGTGTTGGAATTGTTTTTAATGCATCTGCTACTTCTATTCCTATATAGCTTAGTGCTTTTGATCTATCTTCTATTCTTTCCATATCTATTTCTATATGTAAGTTTGATTCTAGATTGTTAATTCTAGCATTTAATAGCTTCATTGCATCTTGATAGTTTTGTGATTTTGCACTTTTTGATTTCCCTACTATCGTTAGTGTTTCTATTATATCTTCTGCAAATTCTTCTTCTGCTTCTTTTATTTGATTTTTCCAATCTTTTTCCTTATTAGAAACTACTTCTACCAATTCTTTTAATCTTCCTGATAATGCTATATTTTGTTCTCTTTGTCTAATCAATTCTTCTATTTTCTTAGTATTTTCTTCAAATTGATTTGTAGCATACTCGACTAAACCATAAGCAGCTTTATATACACTTGCTGGGAAGTTTTTCTTTTTTGGATATTCTATTAAATAAGTTTTTATTGACTCTATTAAGTCTTTAAAATATGTATCATCTTCTAATTGTACAATTTGCTTTTTACTATTTGGGTTTATTAATTTTTGTACTTTATCTATATTTGAAAGTATCTTCTCTTCGGTAATAACCATTCTAACATTTACTATGCCAGATCTAGACATTGTAAATTACCTCCTTTATCTTACGCATGCTCGCTTTTTACTATTTCATTTATAATTATACATTAACTAACAAAAAACTACAATAGAAACTTTCTAAAATTTGTTTAAATTTTTGTTACAATTATATTACAAATCCATTACAATTTCTATCATAGTTATTATTTACATTTTTATCTCATTAAAAATTCAATTTTCATCTTGACTAATATAGGATTTCTCCATGTACAAGAGCAATAGCAATCTAAAAAATCCCCTCGATAGCCTTTCTTATATATTATCGCTACTCTTCTTATTTTAAATTACTGTTTTCATTTCTTCAAATCTTTTTACTTTTTGTGTTGTTGTTTTTATTAATTCTTTTTGTGTTAATGATATTTCTCTAATATATTTATATGCTGGCATTGTTTTATTTATTTTCTTTATTTCTTGCCAAATGATTTCTTTTAGTTCCTTTTCATCTTCTGTTTTATACACTTCTTTTACTATATCTTTATCATATACCAATTTAGCACAAATTTTATAATCTCCATCTTCTTCTGGCTTTCCATATACAAAAGATTCTTTTATTCCTTCAATTTTATTTACTAAAGTTTCTAATTCTTCTGGATAAATATTTTTACCATTTTTTAATACTATAACGAATTTTTTTCTACCAGAAATGAATATATATCCATCTTTATCTATTCTAGCTAAATCTCCTGTATGTAACCAACCTTCACTATCTATTGTTTCCTTGGTAGCTTCTTCATTATCATAATATCCTAACATTATTGATGGTCCTTTTGCTAATAGTTCTCCTATACCTTCTTCATTTGGATTATCAATTTTTACGTCTAAACTAGGGAATGCTTTTCCTATTGAACCAATTCTTCTATATTTATCATCTTCTGCTGCTATAACAGGTGAACTTTCAGTTAATCCATATCCTTGACACATTTTAAGACCTAAATCATTAAATCCTTTTGCTGCTTCTGGATCTAATGCAGCACCACCAGATACAAGTAATCTGACATTTCCTCCTAAATTATCATGAATCTCTTTAAATATTTTTTTTCTTATATCAATTCCAACTTTTAATAAAGCATTACTTATTTTTATTCCTTTTTGTACTTTTTCTAGTTTGCCTTTTTTCTCTATTCCCTTTATTACTTTTTTGTACATTGATTCAAATAATATAGGAACAGAAACCATTGCACTTATTTTATATTCCTTTATATTTTCAGCTATATGTCTTATTCCGTCACAAAAAGCAATGCTACATCCTGATGAGATAGGATATAAAAATCCTGTTGTACATTCAAATGTATGATGTAAAGGCAAGAATGATAAGAATCTATCTTCTGGATATGTTTTTAAAACTGATGTAATATCTTTTAAGTTTGCACATATATTTTTATGTGAAAGCATTACAGCTTTTGACATTGCAGTTGTTCCAGAAGTAAATAACATTATTGCCATTTTTTCATTATCTATTTCTGCTTTCAAAAATTCTTCATTTCCTGAATCTAATAATTTTTTTCCTTGTTCAATTAACTCTTTTTGAGATAATATTTTATTTTCTTCTTTATCTATATCCATAGAAATAAAATATTTTAATTTTGTATTTCCTTGTTCTTTTATTTGATTCATAATATTATCATATTTCTTTGAGTAAAAAATAGCTTCTACTCCTGAACGAAGTATTAAACTTTCAATTTCATTATCTGGTAATGATTTATCTAAAGGTACTATTACTCCAACTCCTGTAACTACTGATAAATATGCCATTCCCCACTCATATCTATTTTCAGAAATTACTGCTATTCTTTTATCTTTTAATCCCAAATCAATTAATTTTGTTCCTAGGGCATTTATATCGTCTCTAAATTCTTTATGTGTTATTTCTTTAAAAATTCCTTTTTCTTTAGTTTTAAAAATATATGCTGGTTTATCTCCATACATTTCTCCTGATTTTTTTAACATCTCTTTTAAATTTTCATAATATACAGCTTTATGAATTGGTTTTCTCATGATTCTCCCCCATTTATTATTTTTGATTAATCTCTATATTTTAAGCCTTCTACTATTGTGTTTTCAAATTCTTTATATAAACTCATTATATCTATTTCTTCATCTATC
>CAJMRU010000182.1 GCA_905215845.1 uncultured bacterium | reverse complement strand
TCAATGATGTTAAAGAACTAAAAGGTTCACCTTTATCATATGCTGGAAGTTCACCAGGAAGAATTATGAAAGCAATAAAGGATGCAGGTACTACTAGATTAATAATTCAATTAGATGAGTTAGATAAACTAAAAAAAGAATATGCAGGAATAATATTAGAATTATTAGATCATGAATTTAATGATAGTTTTATAAATGTTCCAATTGATTTATCTCAAGTAATCTTTATAGCAACATTAAACGATTGGAACAATATACCATTAGTAATTAAAGATCGTTTTATTCCTTTATATATTGAAGGATATAGTAGAGATGATAAACTAAAGATCTTATCTAATTATATTATTCCTGAAATAGAAAATAGTTATTGTATAAAGATCAATATGAATAATGAATTACAAAAATATTTATTAAAAGAATATTGTGTTTCTATTGGTATACGTGATGTAAAAAAAGCAATGCAAAGAATATGTTCTAGTAAGTTAGTAAAGATAAATAATGCGAAAATAAAAGAAATCGATATTAGTCAAGAAGACATAGATCAGTATTTAGATAAAAAAATAAATAATGAAAATTTTTTAAATTATGCTATTCCTGGAGTATCTAAAGCATTAGCTGTAAGTGGAAATACTGGAAGTTGTTTTCCTATTGAAACAGTATTACTAGAAGGCAATGGAAAGGTAGAAATAACTGGATTACCAAAAGATTCAGCTATAGAATCAGTAAAAATAGCTTTAACCAATGTAAAAAAACTATATCCAAAATTATTGTTAAATAAAGATATTCATGTGCATTTTGGACAAGGCGCAATAGTAAAAGATGGTCCTTCCGCAGGAGTTGCTTTATTTATGTCAATACTATCTGCAACGATAAATAAACCTTTAATGAATAATAAACCAAATGATATAGGATATACAGGAGAAATAAGTCTTACTGGAGGTGTCTTTCCTGTAGGCGGATTAACATCAAAAATTCAAGCAGCAATAGATTCAGGATGTACTAAAGTATTTATCCCACAAGAAAATTATAACTTATTAGATAAAAATAAACTTAACAAATATGAGTGTTCAATTATTCCTGTCAGCCATTTAAGTCAGATAATAAATGAAATATATCCCGAATTAAAACTAGGGGTTTGTATGCTTAATATTTAACAAAGTAATAGAAAGAAGTAAATTAACAATTGAATATATAGGAGAAATAAAATATGATATTAAATTATAAAGTTTGTATGCAAGGAACATATCATCAGCAACGTAATATTGTTTTACAGGATGCTTATTATATGAAAGAGAAGGATGGAATAATATTTACTGCTGTTGCTGATGGTTTAGGTTTTGAAATTCATAGTGATATAGCTAGTAAAGTAGCTACAAATTATGTTGTTAACTATTTATACAATAATTATAAAAATAATATGTCTGATGTTGAAGTTTTAGCTTTACTAAAACAAGCATATATTAAATCATATATGCAAGTAGTTAAAGTTGCTAGAAGAAATAACCATGATATTGAACAATATGACTGTACGTTATGTACAGCTATTTATGATGGTGATAATTTATTTTTTGGTCAATCAGGTGATTCAGGATTAATAGTTGGTTTATATGATGGCAGCTATGATATGGTTACTACTCAACAAAGAGATGAAGGTGGAAATGTAGTTTCTCTATGTTTTGGTAGCGAATATTGGGAGTTTTCTAAAGTAAGTAATGTAGCTGCTTTTATACTTTTAACTGAAGGTTTACTTGAACAATTTGTGCCACCGATTTTAGCTGAAGAACAAGTAAAGTTGAATATTAATTTTGTAGATATGTTTTTAAATCATTATGATTTAAACAAACAAGAAATTAAGCAATTTGAAAAACAATTTAATTTATATCTAAATGATTATTCTTCTAAACGATGTAATGATGATAAAACATTACTTTGTTTTATTAATACTTCTTGTAATGTTTTAAGAAAAGAAGAGACATATTATAAACCTATTGATTGGAAGTTTATTCAAGAAAAATTATCTAAATATATAAAATATAAATATTTTATTGATGGTATAGAAGTTAAAATGCCTGATAAACCATTTGATTTTACAGATAAATTTAAAGATATAACAAAGGAAATATTAAAAAATATTGATGATGAAGAAATTTAGGATGAGTAATTATGGAAGTATACACTTTATTGTTAGACAATAATTTTAGAATACCAAAAGGAGAATTATTATGATTTATGAGTATTATTATGAAATGATGGAAGATATTGAGCGTAATATATATAGATCTATGTATCAAGGCTTTATAAATCATCAAGTAATTATTGAGATACCTGACTATGATGAAGATAGAATATATGATATTTTTGAATTCATCACATATGATCATCCTGAAATCTATTATATTAAAACAATCGAGTTTATTATTTCTTTAAATGGATATTGGATAGAACCAATATATAGATTTTCTGAAAAAAGAATTAATATAATAAATGACGCAATTGAAAGAGAAGTGTCTAAAATATTAGCTAAGTGCTATAGACATACAGCTATAGCTAAGGAACAAATAATTCATGATTATTTGGTAAATAAGGTAACATATAAAGATTTAGATGCTCCTTATAGCAGGAGTATTCTTATTTGGAATAGGTGTATGCGAGGGAATTAGTAAAGCATTTAAATACTTATGTGATCGATTAAATATTAAATCTGGGTTTGTTATTGGAAGATTAGATAATAAACCAGATGAATATCATGCTTGGAATGTTATTTATATTGAAAGTGTTTGGTATAATATAGATGTTACTTTTGATCTTAATTTAAGTATACATGATTATAGATATGATTATTTCAATTTATGTGACATTGAATTAAATGATAGAAAATCATTATTTAATGTTCATAAGTGTAATAAATGTTTTGATTATTATAAGCGTATAAATAGGTATGCTGGTAATTCAAGAGAATTAGTTAATATTATTAAGAATAATAATGATCAGATAATTACTATTCAGTTACCGATAATTAAAGAGGATAGAGAAAAGATAATCGAATATCTTATGAAAATTGTTTTTAAAAATAGTAAAAAAGATAGAAAAATAGATGTAAGAATTAATCCTAATTTTGATCGTGGTGTATATACGATAGTGATAGATTAAT
>CAJMRU010000181.1 GCA_905215845.1 uncultured bacterium | reverse complement strand
AATATTATTACACACCTTTTTATCTTCATTTTTTAAGTTACTAAAAACAGGAAATAAACCTTCCTTATTAGGGGGTATACCTAATAAAGAAGGTTATTTTATTTAAATTTATAAAGTTAATTTTTATTGTATTGTATTTTCTTGATTATTTTCATTTTGAGTATTTGTCTCTACTTTATTTTGAGTTTTATTGTCATTATTTTCTACTGGCTTGTTCTCTGCTGGTTTATTTTCTGGAACTGTTGTTGTTTTTGCTTTTCCCCTTCTAATAATTTTTTGCATTGCACTATATGTATCCTTAGATAATAATTGTGATGATATTATTTTTCCATTTTTCATTTTTGTCATATATGTTTGTGTTACTAGACCATTTGCACCTTTTTGTTTAACAACTTCTTCTCCTGGTTTTAAACTTGCATCTTCTACATATTTTGTTGTAAATGGTATTGTAGATATTGTATTTGTTTTAAATGTGTATGTATATTCTCTTTCTTCTTCTTTTATTCCAAAAATTGATATTGTTGCAATTCCACTTACAGATGATGCTTTTAATTTTATTGGATATTTTCTAGTATTCTTAAATTTAAAATCAGTTAATCCATATACAACTGTTGCATCTCTTCCAGCTCCTACATATGATGTTACAAATTGATGATTTCTTCTTTCTACGATTTCCATATCTGCCATTAGTGCTGCATTATATAGAGTTGAAGATATTTGACATATTCCTCCTCCTATACCATCTACAACTTCTCCATTTTCATATACTTTTGCATTTTTGTATCCTGTTGCTGTGCTTCTTGGACCTAAAGTTGCATTATATGAAAATGTCTCTCCTGGCATTATTACTTTTCCGTCTAATTTTTTACAAGCAAGTATTAAGTTTGTTGTTCTGTCTTTGTCACTTGCATCATATCTAGTTTTAAATGTTGATAATTGATCTGGAAATGCTTCTGGTCCTATTTGGTCTATTGTTACTTTTGGTTTTGTTATTTTTAATTGTATTACATATTCTTCTTTATTTTCTGTTTCTATCATCTTTTTAGCTGCTGCTACATCAAAATCCACACCTTCTACTTCTGGATATACTGTAAATGGATTTTTTGTATAATATGCATCTTTTGCTTCTTTATATACTTCACTATGTATTTTATCAATATCAATAGGTGTAGGTGATTTATTTATTGTTGGAATTTCTATATATTCTTCTCGTTTATTTATATCATTTAAATTCTTTTTAACTTTATTTAATAATGTATCTGTGTCAATAACTATTCCATCTTTTCCTTTTGTTATAATTAATTTGTTTCCTTCAACAGTATAACTTGATTCTAACATTATTCCCGGCAAATTTTGCCCCATATCATTTATTGTTTGTTTTGTTATTTCTTCATTTAATGTCATATCAACATTTATATCTTTTTTCTGTATTAGTGTACTTAAAATTTTGTAATTATTTATGAAGATATTTCCATCTTTTCCTAGTAAATATGCTTCATTTACAGCATTTTCAATATCATATTTTACTTCCATAAGTGTTGGATTTAATTCTGATTCATATTCACCGTATTTTAATTTTAAATCTTTTTCTAATTTTTCAGAATATATTGTTTCTAATTTTGCCATTGCTTCTTCTTTTGTTAATCCTGAAACTTCTATTCCTTTTATTGTAACACCACTTATTATTTTTTCATTATTTATATTTATAAATGCGAATATTGTAGAGAAAATTGCCATTAATATTACTAAAATCAAACTTATTATTATTGCCTTTTTTCTTTTTTTGCGTTTTCTTATAGTTTGTTCTTTTTGGTCTTTCATTTTTTCAAATTCAGATTTAGCTTTTTTATTGTCTTCTATTTTTTTGAACTTACTTTCTTTATCGTTATTTTTTTCTTCTTTATCTTTTTTGTTTTCTTTTTTTAAGTGCTTTTCTTTTGGTTTTTCATTCTTTTTTTCGTTTTCTTTAGCAATTTCTTTTTTTGAAAATTTATCTTTCTTTTCCTCTTTTGAAGCTTTTGCTTTATTTTCTTCTTTTTGTGTTAACTCGTTTTCTTTTATAATCTCTTCTGACTCTTTAATATTTTTTTCTTCTATTACCTTAGAATCATTAATAGCTTCTTTCTTCTCTATATTTTTTTCTTCTTCCATTGTTTTTTCCTTCATTCAATCTACCCCTTTAAATATTCTAATTAAATAGTACCATATTCTATTTTTTTTGACAATATTTTTAAAAAATTATTTGTTTTTATCCCTTTATTTTTGTTGTAATTTACAGTTTAATACTACATAAAAATTCCTTATTTTATTAGTTATACATTTATTTATTATTCCTATATTTAATAATATTCATTTGCTATTTTTAAATACCATATATTTTCCTTTCTTTTTTGCACTTTTTATTACAAATAAGTTACAATTTAATTACATTTTTGTTATTTTGTTTGTTTTTATAAAAAATGCTTGAAGATTGTAAAATTTAATATTATAATAGTTGTAGCAAAAGATAAACGAGGAGAGAATATCTATGGAATTAACAAAGAATATTTTTTTTAATACAGATAAATTAGTTGAAAATAGTAAAGTTAAAATTTCATATATAGGCAAATTTTTTCAGGATGCTTCTGAAGAAGTTTTTATTCATTATGGTTTTGGTATAAACTGGGATAATATAAATGATATAAAAATGGAAAAAACAGATTTAGGTTTTCAAGCTGAAATCCAATTAGGTGAAGGTGAATCTTTTAATTTCTGTTTTAGAAATGGAAATAATGAGTGGGATAATAATAATGGACAAAATTATATTTTTAACTTGGAAAAATTGCCTACTGAGTTATTAGTTTTAGATAATGAATCTAATTCTTTATCTTATCCTAGAAAATTAAGAAAAACTTATTTATGGAGTAAAAAAATTCGTTTAGCTGTATATAAGATTATTACATATTTACCAAAAATTATTTCTGGTAATTATAAAAAGAAAAATGTTAAAACTGAGGAAAATTAGTATAAGTAGTATTTAAAAAGAATTAGTTTTTTTAATATGGTTTTAAAAAAGTTAAAATATATAAATCAACCTCAAAAAAACGGTCATAAAATATAATTCAAAATAGAAAACATCTTTTGTAGTAAATTCTTGTTAACATTAAAATTTTACTACAAAGGTGTTTTTTACATTTATATTCT
>CAJMRU010000180.1 GCA_905215845.1 uncultured bacterium | reverse complement strand
TTATTTCCATCAGAAATATTTTTTCTATTATCTTTTTCTGTTTTTTTCTTTATTTCTGATTTTTGTTGCATTGCTGACACAGAAAATTCATCGAATGTTTCCATTGAAGAATTCCATTCGCATTTCATGTTTTGATGTGCATCTTTACCAAGATTATCGTAAGTTTCTTCTAAATAATTTTTATTATTCAAAATAATATCACGTAATTTTACAATTTCTTGATTAAGAATTTGCTCTGCATATCTACATGTTAAATTCATGCTAGAACTAGCTGAAATTATTTCTTTTTTCTTACCATCAGTAATTGCACAATTTACTAAATATGCCATATTAATAAAATCAACTTTATCTGCAAGGAGATCATCTATAGTTAATTTTACAGATATATTTTGATTATTTTTTACAGCATTATATTTTTCTTTATCTGTAATACTATCTTCTGCACTATTAATTGTAGATAAAATATCTTTACATTTCTGTAATTTTTTAAAAGTATCTTTTTTATCATCAATATCTTTTGTATAAATAGTATTCATGCTTTTTTTATAAGAAAAACATACATTATTACTTTTTGAAATTGATTTTTGAGTAGTATTATCTAAGTCATTTATAACCCATTCTTTTTTTTCAATAGATTCTCTACCATTCAATTGTTCTTCTATTGTTGCAAAAATATCTTTAACTTCTTTATTAAAAGAAAAAAGTTTATTAAGAAAATTTACAAACAATTTTGACGTATATTCCATATTATCACACTCCCTTTATTTATCAGCTTTTTGTGTTCCATTAAGATTATCTGCTATGTCTACAAAACCCGCTATAGTAAATACTTCATTACATTTATTTGATCCTAACAATGAATACATGCCCTGAAAACAATAGTTAGATAGATCTTTTTTTGCTAACTGATGTCTTTTTTCTATTTTTTCAATTTCTAAAAGAATTGATTGATATCTTTTTTTATACGACTTTAAATCAGATAAGCTACTTGAAATTGTTTCACATAATTCATTTCTACTATTTTCTAATTCTTTAAATTTTAAAACATACGGATGTTGCTTTCTCATTGAATCCATTTCTTTTTTGCTTTGATCCAATTGATTTAATATATTTTTCAATTTCACTTGAAAGTAATGATATTCTTTATATGTACATTCATTTAATTTATAAGGTTCTTTATCGTTTCTGCATTTCCTTTCAATTTTTTTAATGTATCAATATGTTCATTGACCACTAATTTACAATATTGTTCAACATTAAACATTTCTTGTTCTGTCTTTTCTAATTGCGACCAAAGATTAAATAATTTCTTTTTTCGTTTACTAATTTCTTCAGAGAATTCAATTTGTGATTTTAAAATTGATGTTTCTTCTTTTTCTTCACGTTCATGTATATCTACTGCCAAATCAAATTCTTTTTGGATTTTATTCATTAATTCAAAAATCGAAGTATATACTTCTTTTTCATCATGAGATGCATATTTTTGAGCGTTATAATAATCTGCACTATTTTCCAAAGAAACTCCTTTTTGTACTAATTCTGAATCACTGCTACATTTATTTTTAGCAAGAATTCTAAGCCAAAATATATCTGATTTTGTTGGCATCCATTTAAGAACAAATTTAGATTTTTCTAATAATTGATCAAAAGATCTTTTTTTCAATAGTTCATCAAGCTGGTTATATTCCTCTACTGCATTTTCATGTATTTTTTCTATTGTATTAATTTTTTGAAAATTATTACTATTACCGCAATACATACATTTCTTAGCAATATGTATTTTTTTACCGCAGTTTGGACATACTACAATTTTCATTTCAACGAACCACCTTTCTTTATACTTTTTGCTATCGTATCAATCTCTTCATTAATCATAGCTACATCAGAAAGTTCCTCAAGAATCAATTTCATTTGTTTTCCTGCGTAATAATCTGTTTGAACTATGGCTTCAATATTCTCTTCATTTGTGTCACATGTTTTTGAAACATCAAACGACTTTTCCTTTATTTCAATTGCCCAATTTTCGCGTTGTTTTTTTGCAGCTTCAGAATTTTCTGCATCTATTCTAGCCTTTTCTGCATCTCTATCAGATCTTGCTTTCATCATTCCATAAATAACACCTATTATTGCACCACCAACAGTGCAAAAAATTAAAATGTTCGTAAATGAACCACTACTCCACATACCAGGAATTGCATCTTGTGAATCACAATTACATGTAATAATTGCACAAGCACAATTCAATAATTCAACTCCAAACCCTAAAATATATAAAGCAATTGCTGCAATAGCACCATATATTGCTCCGACTAAAGTATTTTTTATTGTAGTTCCCATCTAATATTCACTCCTTTTTTTAATTATGAATAAACTAACAAAAATTATAATTGAAATAACTTGACTGAAAGATACTCCAGCTATTATTCCTCTTGCCAAATCTCCACGAATAAATTCCAATAGGAATCTTCCAATACTATAAATAAGTAAATATCGTGCTAAAATATGTCTTTCCTTCCAATCTTTTTGTAAATATAGATTTAATATATATACAAATATGCATATATTAAATCCTGCTTCTATTAACTGGACTGGTATACGCCAAGCAGTTGACGAGATGCCGTTTATATTTACTGTATATAAAATAGAGAACCATTGCTTAGATTCAATTCCATAACAACATCCTGATAAAAAGCAGCCTACTCGTGCAATTGAGTGAAACAGCGGAAATATTACAGCCAAAATATCTAAAATATGATAGTCTGGTTTAGATACTAATTTACATTTTAAACACAAATAGTACGTCAATAGCATCCCAAACAACCCACCATAAAATACAACACCAGTATTTACAACTGTACTGATTGTTATTTTTTCATGCATTCCAATTGCTCGATAAATACCCGTAAAACATCCAAAAAGCCTTGCAAAAAGCATTAAACCAATTAGTGATAAAAGCCATGCTCTAATATTTGAAGATATATCATATCCTTTATAGAAAATAAGTATCATAAAAACACAAGTTGATATTACAAATCCTGTAAATGCGCAGAAAAAATATGCTGGAATGCCAAATACTGTATATCCAATACTATTTAAACTCATTTAAAATTCACTTCTTTTTTGTCTTCAAACATCATGATTAACTGCACATTTTATCACTTTGTTTTTCTGATACTTAAAACTGTCAAATTTCTTTTTCATTCTAA
>CAJMRU010000179.1 GCA_905215845.1 uncultured bacterium | reverse complement strand
CGCCGCCTGTACGTGCCTGTATATCTTTATAAATATTATATGTATCCATAAAATACCTCCTTAATCATATTGCTATATTATATGTAACTGGATTTCAAATCAGAACATACGAACATTTGTTCTTGACTTTTTTCTTTTATTTGTTTATAATAAAAGCTTTACAAAATACTTTCTTTTCCTATAATTCTTCTGGTAATTCAGGAAGCTCTTCTGTTTTTGTATATTCTTCTCCTATTTGTCCCGCTAATTTTTTAAATTCGTCATATACTGGTTTAGCCCATTCTTCATTAGACATTACTAAGCATACTATGTCTCCACTACTTGTTGCATATAATTTTTCTGCTGATACACATATCCATTTTCTTGTATCAATTTGTTCTGACATTGTTTTAGCAATATTACTTGCATCTACACCGTCTTTTACTTTTGCAAGTATAAGTGAATAGGCTTGTGAACTCATCATAGGTTCAGATACAGCAACAAATTGCAAGTCATTTCCATTTTCTAAACCTGTTGAGTATTTGATTGCATTTGCATCATTAACATCTACTATTTGAGTATTTAATCTTGGCAAGTTTTCTTCTTTTCCTTTATACATTTCATTAATTAATGTGCTTAAATCTTCTGCTGTTTCTATTGGTGGTAAATTTGTTTTTGGTGTTTTACTAATCATAAATACTATTCCTAAAATAATTGCTATTGCTATTAAAGCAATCCCTACTCCTATAATAACTTTCTTTTTCATATGTTATTCTCCTTTTCCATAAATGATTTATTTTTTTAATTTATCAATTATCTATATTATAATTATTTTTCTTTTTCTTTAAATTTTCTCGTTATAGTCGAAAAATCAAATCATCGAGAAGAAAAGTTGATAAAATCCCTTTTCTTATGTTAAAACTAAAAGTTTCATATTGTTTTTATCTTAATATTGTCTTCCCCAAACCACCATATGTTTAGCTTCTTTTCCACAGCATACACATTTATCTGATAAATGTTCTTGTTCAAATGGAATACATCTTGATGGTGCTCCTGTTAATTCTTTTACTTTATCTTCACATTCTTGATTTCCACACCACATTGTTTTTACATAACCTTGATTTTCATCTAAATTTTTCTTTAATTCTTCCATATTGAAAGCTACTGTTGTTTTTTCTTTTAATCTTTGTTTACAAGCTTCATACATAGATTTTTGTATATCTTCTAACAATTCACTTATTTTTTCTTCTACTTCATCAATTTTTACTATAATTTTTTCTTGAGTATCTCTTCTTACTAATGTAACTTGTTCATTTTCTATATCTCTTGGTCCCATTTCAAGTCTTACTGGTACTCCTCTCATTTCCCAGTCATTAAATTTATATCCTACTGAATAATTATCTCTATCATCTAATTTTGTTCTGAATTTTTTACTTAATTTTTCATTTAACTTTTTATTTTCTTCTAGAACATTTTCTTTTTGTTGAGCAATAGGAACTATTACTACTTGAATTGGAGCAACTCTTGGTGGTAATTTTAATCCACTATTGTCTCCATGAGCCATTATTACAGCACCTATCAATCTTGTACTTATTCCCCAAGATGTTTGATATGCATATTCTTGTTCTCCTTCTTTATTTTGGAATTTAACATCAAATGCCTTTGTAAAGTTTTGACCAAAATAATGTGATGTTCCTCCTTGCAGTGCTCTACCATCATGCATTAAGGTTTCAACTGTATATGTTGCTTCTGCTCCTGCAAATTGTTCTTTTTTAGTTTTTTGTCCTTTTAACACTGGTATTGCTAATAAATTTTCAATAACATCTGCATATACATCTAGCATATCTAAAGTAAATTTTTTAGCCTCTTCTTCTGTTTCATGAATTGTATGTCCTTCTTGCCATAAAAATTCTCTTGAACGCAAGAATGGTCTTGTTTCTTTTTCCCATCTTAATACATTACACCATTGATTATATAAGTATGGTAAATCTCTCCATGAGCTTAGCCATTTTGAATACATTGTTGAAAATACAGTTTCTGAAGTAGGTCTAACACATAACCTTTCTTCTAAATCTTCTTCTCCTCCCTTTGTAACCCAAGCTACTTCTGGGGCAAATCCTTCTACGTGATCTTTTTCCTTATTCAACAAGTTTTCTGGGATTAAAACAGGCATTGAAACATTTTTTACCCCATATTCTTTAAATTTATTATCTGCATATTTTTGAATATTTTCCCATATTTCGTATCCATAAGGTCTTATTGCTATAAACCCTTTTACTGAAGTATAATCAGCAAGTTCTGCTTTTAACACAATATCTGTATACCATTGTGCAAAGTCTTCATCTATATTAGTTATATCTTGAACAAATTCTTTATTTTTTCCCATATTTATCTCTCCTATATTAAATTTTCATTATTTTAATAAAATTGTTATTTCTTCGTACCCTCTACGGGCATTGGCTCACCACTTTTATATTCTTCAATTTCTTCTCTTGAAGCATTTTTGCCATCTTCTATGTTATCATCTTCATTCATGTTTTTTACTTCTTCTTGATATTTTTCATCACTTAAATCATCTATTATAATTTGTTGATTTTCATCTAATTTATATCTAGGTAACTCAGGTAAATCATTTAGTGATGTATATCCAAACATTCTTAAAAATTCATTTGTAGTTTTATATGACATAGGTTTTCCAGGTAAATCGACTTTTCCTGCCTCTTCTACCAAACCATATTCTAAAAGTTTATATACACAAGCATCAGCTGAAACACCTCTAATGGCTTCTATTTCAGCTCTTGTAATTTTAGGATTATATGCAATAATTGCAAGTGTTTCTAATGCTGCATTTGATAAATTTGGTTTTGTCCTTTTATCTAAAATTGGATATATATAATCATATAATTCTTTTTTAGTAGCTAATTGATATCCATCTTCAATTTTTATTATTTCAATACCACGATTATCTTTTTTGTAATCTTCTTGCATATTTTCTATTATATTTTGAATTTCTTCTTCGTTTTTTTCTAATACTAATATCAATTCATTTATTTTCACAATTCTTCCTGCTGAAAAAAGTATTGCTTCAATAATTGCTTTTATTTTTTCAAATTCCATTTTATCTCCTACTTTTGTTTTTTCTCTTATATATTATGTCAAAAAAATGTTGATATGTCAATGAAATTTCAGTAAAATACTTGTATCTTATATTTATATATGTTAAGATTAAAAAAATAGAGATAT
>CAJMRU010000178.1 GCA_905215845.1 uncultured bacterium | reverse complement strand
TTTTTATTGTAGAGAAGCTGGAAATAGTTGATAATTATGATTTTTTTCATACATAAAAAATAACTATCTTAGAAATTTAATATTCTAAAATAGTTATTTTTATCATTTAAGAAATATTTTTTAAATTTCAATTTTTACAACATAAATTAAAATTATTACTTCCTCTACTTTTCTTATATTTTATTACTTGACCCAAACACATCTTTCATTTTGTGTGATACTGTTTCTTTTACTAATTCTCTTGCAGGTATCAAATATTTTCTTGGGTCAAATGCATTTGGTTCTTCTTTTAATACTTTTCTTATTCCGGCAGTTAAAGCTAATCTTAAGTCTGTATCAACATTAATTTTTGATACTCCTGATTTACTCGCTTCTTTTAATATTTCATCTGGTACACCTTTAGCTCCAGGAATATTTCCACCATATTCGTTACACATTTCTACTAACTCAGGTATAACTGTTGAAGCTCCATGTAATACTATTGGAGTATTTGGTATTCTTTCTTTTATTTCTTTTAATATATCAAATCTTAATTTAGCTTCTCCTTTAAATTTATACGCTCCATGACTTGTTCCAATAGCTATTGCTAATGAGTCACATCCTGTTCTTCTTACAAATTCTTCTGCTTGTTCTGGGTCAGTATACATTGCATCTGATTCTGATACATTTACATCATCTTCAATTCCAGCTAATTTTCCAAGTTCGGCTTCTACAACTACTCCTTTACTATGTGCATAGTCAACTACTTTTTTTGTTAATGCAATATTTTCTTCAAAATCATATTTTGAACCATCAATCATTACAGATGTAAATCCGTTATCTATACACATTTTTGCTGTTTCAAAGTCTGGTCCATGGTCTAAATGTATTGCTACTGGAACTTCTGGATGTTCTTCTACTGCTGCTTCTACCATTTTCATTAAATATCCTATTCTTGCATATTTTATTGCACTAGATGAAGCTTGTAATATTACTGGTGATTTATTTTCTGCTGCTGCATCCATTATTGCTTGTACTATTTCCATATTATTAACATTAAATGCTCCTATTGCAAATCCTTCTTTCATTGATTTTTCAAACATTTCTTTTGTTGTAACTAACATAATTTTTTCCTCCATTTCCGGCTTTTGCCTCTGTTTTGCTATTGCTATTTTATTTCTTATTTCTTAATATGTCAAGAAAAAAATGAGAAGAAAATTAATTCTTCTCATAAATGTAGCTCGAACACATAGATTCATCTGGCTTTTTAGTTTCACAATTATCTATTGGGGCTACTTGTATTGCTTGTAATTCACATAAATTTTCATTCTTTTTATTATATTTACAACTTTCTACTGTACAATGTATTTTTTGAGTTCCTTCCATTCTATCATCTTCCTTTCCTTTTTAGAAATAAATTTTAAATTAGTAAAAGTTTAAAACTTGAATTTCACTAAAGCTTAATTCCTTTGCTTTAATAATGAATAATATACATATTCAATTATTATTATGTGAATATTTTTTATTTATATTCAAACTTCAAATTTAAATATTAATTTTCTATTTTTAATTTCACAATTCAAATTATATTTGACTATATATTTTTTCTAAAAAATACCATGCATTAAACTATGTCATTATTTTTTCTATTTCATCTTAATATTTATAATTTTGAAATATCAATTATATCTAGGTCATCATATGCTGGTTCTACTATATTTTCACCTTTATAATTAAATCGTGAGCCATGGCAAGGACAATCCCAAGTTTTTTCAAGTTGATTCCATATAAGCAAACAACCTAAGTGTGTACATTTAGGATTTACTGCATATATTTTTCCTTTTTCGTCTTTGTATATTCCTATTTTTCTACCATTTATTTCAATTATTCCACCTGCTTCTTTTTTTATCTTTTTTTCTACTATATCTTTTTCCTTTAATTTATTTATAACTAACGCCTTACTAGAATCCACTAACATATTTTTCATTTCTTCATGATTCTTTATTGGTTGCATTCTTGAAGCCAAAAATATATCTTTATATTCATTTTTTCTGCCTATTATATCATCTACAATTATATCAACTGCAACAGATGATAAAGTCATTCCCCACTTTTTAAATCCTGTTGCTACATAAACATTTGGTAATAAGTTCGATGCTTGTCCTATATATGGTAATTTATCTAGCGTTATACAATCTTGAGCATTCCATTTTGCTAATATTTTAGCATCAGGATAATATTCTCTTGCAAATTTTTCTAATCTTCCATAAGTTTCTTCATATGTTACCTCTTTACCTGTTTTATTATCTCCACCACCTATTAATAGCATCTCTTTTCCATTATATTTTGCTTTTCTTATTGTTATATTTGGATTACTTATACTTATATACATACCACTTGGTAATTGTTTTTTAGTCTCAATAGCAATTAAATATGACATTGACTGATACATTTTAGCAGAATATAACCCTTTAACTTTAAAAAATGGATAGTGACTCGCGATTATTACATATGATGCAGATATTGAAAATTTCTCTGTTTCTACTATATACTTTTTGTCACTTTTCTTTATTTCTTTTGCTATTGTCTGTGTATAAATTTTATTTCCTTTTTCTTCAATATATTTAACTAATCCATTTATATATTTTATTGGATGAAATTGTGCTTGATTTTTAAAACATATTCCTCCTTCTATTTTAAAAGGTAAATCTAAATTTGTTATATACTCACATTTGTATTTTAACTTTTCTAATGTTTTAAACTCTTTTTCAAGCTGATTTATTTCTTCTTTTTTACTAGTATAAATGTAACTATTTAGTCTTTCAAAATCACATTCTATGTTTTCATCTTTTATTCTATTTTCAATTTTATTAATTGCTTTTTCATTTGCTTCTAAATATTTTTTTGCTGTATCAATGCTAAATGATTCTTCTAAGTAATTGTAAAAACTGTCATGTTGACTTGTTATTTTTCCAGTTGTTCTACCTGTTATTCCTGAGCCAATCTCATTTTTTTCTATTATAGAAACAGTATAACCTAATTTTGATAATTCGTAACCACAAGTAACTCCTGTTATTCCTGCTCCTATTATACATACATCTACATCTTTTTTAGTTTCTTTTGTATTCTCATATTCTTGCTTTATTTTTTCTTTTTGATTGTTTTCTAAATTATTTCTATTATCGTTTATTTTATCTTGCATATAGATTTTCTCATAATCGTGTCCTTTCTAATATTTTTACTATACTTAGTAT
>CAJMRU010000177.1 GCA_905215845.1 uncultured bacterium | reverse complement strand
TATATAGGATTTTTTCATATACAACAAGTAAAAGTGACCTTTAAAAAGACCCGCGATAGCTTTTCTTATTAAGCAATCAAAAGAAAGAGAGGAATATATTATGAATTATCCAGAAAAACTAAAATTAGGAGATACAATAGGGATATGTGCTCCATCAGGAGGGATAGCAGAAAAAGAAGATATTTTGCAACTTGAATTAGCAGAAAATCAATTAAGAAAAATGGGATATAAAATAATAGAAACAAAAAGTGTAAGGAAAGAAACTAAAGGAAGAAGTGCTAGTGGAAAAGAAAGAGCAAAAGAATTTATGGAGTTACTAGAAAATGAAGAAGTAAAACTTATTATATTTGCAGCAGGAGGAGATTTTTTAATTGAAATTTTTGACTACTTAGATTTTGAAAAAATAAAAGACTTAAAACCAAAGTGGCTACAAGGCTATTCAGACATAACAGGAATAGGGTTCCTATTTAATACAATTCTAGATATACCTACAATGTATTGTCAGACAATAAAAGACTATGCAATGAATCCCTTATTTAGAAACTTAACTGATGCACTAGGAATAGAAGCAGGAGAAAACATTATTCAAAAATCATTTGATAAACATCAAAAAATAGTTGATTTTAGAGAAAAAATAGAAAACGAAAATTTAGAAGACAACAACAAAGAGTTAAAAAATAATGGCGAAGAAAAAGAGAATATAAGTAGATCAGAACAATTAAAAGATGATAATAAATTAGATGGTTTAGGAGAAAATGAGAATACAGAAAACGGAGAAGAAAAAAACGATATAAAAAATTTAACAAAAACATATGATTTAACAGAAAAAGTAGAGTGGAAAAATATAAATGGAGAAGAAAAAATACAAGTAAAAGGCAGAAGTTTAGGTGGTTGTTTAGATTGTATAAAAGGATATATAGGGACAAAATATGATAAAGTAAATGAATATATAGAAAGACATAAACAAGATGGTTTAATATGGTTTTTAGAAGTCTTTGAAATGAGTACACCAGAAGTATATAGAACTTTATGGCAAATGAAAAATGCTGGATATTTTAAATATTGTAATGGTATTATATTTGGAAGACCTTTATTTATAAGAGAAGATTATGAAACAAATTTTAATGATACGGTAAAAGAAGCATTACAAGAATTAGAAATTCCAATAATATGTGATGCTGATATAGGCCATGTAAAACCACAACTTGCAATAGTAAATGGAGGTATATTAGAGATAACATCACAAAATGGAAAAGGAACAGTAAAAACAATATTAGAATAGAATATAGATAAAAGTAAATATCTAATTATAAGCAGAAAGAAAACATTACTTTTAAAGAATTAGTCTTTTATAGTATAAAATATTAAGTGAAAAAGAAAGGAAGTAATTAAAAATGAAAGTTCTATTAATAAATGGAAGTCCAAAAGAAAAAGGTTGTACATATACTGCGTTAAAGGAAGTAGAAAAACAATTAAATATTAATGATATAGAAACTGAAATAATGTGGATAGGAAACAGTCCTATTTCAGGATGTATAGGTTGTGGAAATTGTTTGAAAACGGGAAAATGTTTTATAGATGACAAAGTAAACGAATTTTTAGAAAAAGTACCAAAAACTGATGGATTTATCTTTGGTAGTCCAGTACATTTTGCGGCAATATCAGGTCAATTATCATCTTTTATGGATAGAGCTTTTTATGGAAGAGGAAAATTATTTTCAAACAAATTAGCAGCAGGAATAGTAAGTTGTAGAAGAGGCGGAGCAACAGCTGCATTTGACGAAATAAATAAATATTTTGCAATGAGTAATATGCCAATAGTAACAAGTCAATATTGGAATATGGTACATGGAAATAATTCAGAAGAAGTAGTGCAAGACGAGGAAGGAATGCAGACAATGAGAACTTTAGGAAATAATATGGCTTGGCTACTAAAATGCATAGAACAAGGTAAGAAAATGGGAATAGAAGAACCAAAAAATGAAGAAAAAATAAAAACTAATTATATAAGGTAAAAAGAATATGAAAAATCAAGGTAGTATAGGAATATTCGATTCAGGAATAGGTGGAGTAACAGTTCTAAAAGAAATAATAAAATTGTTACCAAATGAAGATTATATCTATGTTAGTGATTCAAAAAATAATCCATATGGAGATAAAACAGATGAAGAGATAATGAAAAGATGTGATAAAATATCAAAATTTTTAATAAATAAAGACTGCAAAGCAATTGTTATAGCATGTAATACTGCAAGTGCAAAAGCATCAAAATTTCTAAGAAATAAATACAAAGAACTACCAATTATAGCAATAGAACCAGCATATAAAATGGTACATGACTATGCATATGACGAAGAAACTTTAATTATGGCAACTAAAGGCACAATTATGAGTAAGAGATTTAATCATATCTTACAAGAATATAACAACAATAAAACATATGTAATGTCATGTACAGGATTAGCAGATTTAATAGAAGAAGGAAAAGAAGAAGAAATAAATAAATATCTTGAAGAAAATTTAAAAGAATATTTAGGAAAAGTGAAAAATGTTGTACTAGGATGTACTCATTATCCATTAATAAAAAATGAAATTGCATATATTTTAGGAGATGTTAAGTTTTTCGATGGAGCACCATATGTTGCAAAACATCTAAAAAGAGTATTAGAAAAAAGAAAAATTATAGAAGAAGAAAATGTAAAAGGAAAAATAGAATTCTTTGACACAAAAGAATCTAATGCTAAAACTGATTATCTTACGCTTTTAGAATCATTAAGTAATGTAAATAACATTGCTCTTAACATGATGTGTTCCCGTTCTTTTGTATACAGTTTTATAGAAGGTGCGCCTTATGAAACATATGATTTTTTTAATAAAATAAAAAATTGGGAGAAATTAACTGAGCCAGAAGATGAAAAACTTTATTATGCTTTAGAAGATATTAAAAATTATCAATTCAGCATTTTCTCTTATATTGAAGATTTAGCAGAATATAATAAGATTTTTAAAAATACGCTTTCCATAGATTATAATTTAATATTTCCAAAACTCTATGAAGCATTTCAATCATATATAAAAGTTGCCAAAATTAATTATTTTTTTGATTTACCTATACCAGACAAAAATTCTAATATAGATGAACTACACCAGAAGACAGATAAAATTATTTTTGATATTGAAAAAGAACTGCGTTCACGATATAGAAATCGTAATTCTCTATGGTAATTTTTTAGCTGTTTTATAAATAACAAATTATTAATCATTATATAATATATTTTT
>CAJMRU010000176.1 GCA_905215845.1 uncultured bacterium | reverse complement strand
CATTCGTTATTCGTAAAATATTTCCCTCTATCATAATTTCATTTTGTATTATTTCTATGTTTTGATGACAGGTATATTGTATATTTGTATTGTTATACTGTAATGCTTTAATAATTGTTTTAGTTCCATGACAAAGTTGAAGTATTTTATTAGGATAGTTTTTCATATTCTCTATTTTTATTTCATTTCTTAAATCAATACAATTTATCTCTACATTGTTAAAATTTGCATGTTCAACAAAAATTATTATATCTATATCGGTAGAAAAACGTTTTCGCAATTTTGTGATTAAATTATAATCTCTATATATTTCATAATGTTCTATTATTAAGTCTGATGTATCTACATCTATAGAAGAAAAATATTCTCCTTTATCATTAGTATATATTTCACAATAATCTTCAATTTCAATTATCAAACCAAATATTTTTCCAGTACTATAATTTTTCTTATATCTTTCTTTTCTTTTTATCTTTTGTTCAATCATTTCTTGCAAATTTTCTCTCATATATCTTATGTTAGTTCTTATATTATTCCCAGAAAAAGTTAAAGTATCAAATATTTCACTTTGATATTCAGCAGACTTCTCAATTTTATTATTTAATACTTTAATTTTAGAAAAGCTTTTATTATTCTTATTCATTTCTCTTTTAGAGCTATCGATTGAAAACTTTTCAAAAAAATATTCATTGTATGCATAATCTGGTCCGCCTTTTTTATCTAACACTTCCATATATTTCAAATTATCTATCACATCTTTTATTCTTTCTTTTGTTTCATTAATTATGCTCACATTGTTTGATTTTTTTAATTTTTCTAAAAATTCTACTTCTATTTTTGCATTATCCATTTTTATTCCTCAAAATTTCTTTAACATTTTCTTCACCGAATATTTTTTGAGCTTCTTGTACAACTTTCAGGCCTGGTTTACTAAAATAAATTACTAGATTATTCATAGCACGAGAGCAACATACATAAAAAATTTTTCTAGTTCTCTCTATTACATTTTGATTACCACTATTTTCAAAAAGATATTTGAAATTATATTTTGTCCATTTACCATTATCTAAAACAATATAGACATTATCATATTCTGCACCTTTAACACCATGTTGTGTTGAATATGGAGTATATCCTTGTTCATAGTTATACATATTACTTAATTGTTCATATTTAATTTCTTTAACAATATTATAGAAATCCCTATTTTCCATAATAAATTCATTTAAATTGTCATCTTTTTTTACTAATCCTTTCAAGTCTACTAAATCTATAATCTCCTCAATCGTTTTGTCTTTAGTATTCATAACTAAATCTATATTTTCTTTCAATACTTTTTTATCTTCTAATTTATATAGTTTAAAATTTGTTTTACTCATAAACTCATTGTATTTACCACTTTTATATAAATATATAATCTCTTCAATCTTATAAAGATGTTTAATTAGTGCATCCTTATTATCTCCTAATGCTCTCTCATAATTATAATACTTACTATATTCTCCGTAAAGAATATCAAACTTTTGCTCACTCGCTAATAATTTGTTCGTTAAGTATAACACTTTTGTATTTTGAACATCACTAAAATCCCACTCATTAAAAATATTTTCTTTCTTTATTTCTTCTGCATTTAAATCTAAGTTACTATACAAAAATTTTATACTTCCAATCAAATTATTATTAGATGGCTTTTGAAATATATCTTTTCTAACTCTATTTAATAGTTCTATCACTTTTTGTGAACATCTATAATTATCTTCTTTTATTATTTCTTTTACTTTATTATTTTGTACATATTCATCTATATTTCCAATCCCATCATCATAAATAGCTTGCATTTTATCCCCAAACAATCCTATTGTTGTATCCTCTTTTTCTATATAATCCAGAAATATCTCAATAACATTTCTTTGTGTATCTTGATACTCATCTATAAAAATATACTCATATTTATCACTTAATATTTTACATAGTAATGGATAATTTTTGAACATATAATTTGCTATTTTTAAAACTTCATTATGCGAAATTATTCCTTCTTCTATTTTTCTATATTCTCTATAAGTTATTTTGTCTATTGATTCCATGTACTCTTGTGTTATCTCAATATCTCCTGAATAAGAAATCCCATTTTCTTTTTGCATATTCCCTCTATTAATTAGTTCTACAATACTTGTTTTTATTTCTTTTTGATAATTCTTTATAATGTCCCATAAAAAATCATGTATTGTAGATACATATAAACTTTTATATGGTGACCTTAGTTTTATTTCATTAGCAGCTACATTAGTATAAGTTATACATGCCACATTAGCATTAATATCTTTATTAAAAATAAATTGTAGTGTTTCCAATAAAGTATGTGTCTTGCCACTTCCAGCTCCACCACTTAATAAAAAGTTTTGTTTTATATTAATACATTGTTCTATTTCCTCTATAGCACTCATTCTTTTGAAATCCACTCCAATCCTTCTTTTATGTATTTTGGTATCTCCCAATTATTTAATTCTTCATTTGTATTATATAATATATCTGTTGCAAAACTAGATTTCTTTTTTATACATCTTTCTGCAATCTCATAATACTCTTCTGTATTTTCCTTTATCTCACTAAGATTTTGTAATGATGTAAAATTTTCTTTATTATCCATTATAAAACCTATATTAATAGCAATAAAAGCATCTTCAAAACTTCTTGCCCAATACTTATTTTCTTCTTTTTGAAAGCTAATATATATTTGTCCTTTCTCATTTTCAATCCATTCATTAACATTGTTTTTTGAAATAATTTGCTTATGTTTTAATATAAGTCTTAATTCACTAGTATTAAGAAATGTCTTTATTGATTGATTACTAGTATTTGTTGCTTCTTGTTTTTCACATTTTATATATTTAACTTTTTTTGTACCATTTCTATCTTCTTCTACTTTCTTTGTGAAATCGATATCTGTAATAATAAGTGTTTTTATTCCTAAAAAATCTAATAACTTATCAAATATATGTGAATATGCTCCTACTTCTATTATAGATATATTTTGTGATAATAGTGGAATATATTTATCCTCTGACTCATGTAGTCTATCAATTTTTTTCATCATAGTAGGTAATAATATTCGCTCAGTATCTCCTTCTATAAATATTGATTTATCAGCAAAGAACAATTCAGCCTTATTAGTTGTTAAATACTTTTTTATAAATTCAAATCTTTTTTTACTTTCTTCATCTTTTTTAGGATTATATAATACTTCCAATTCTTTTAAATTCTTTATTTTTATATTATT
>CAJMRU010000175.1 GCA_905215845.1 uncultured bacterium | reverse complement strand
AGAACTATGAAAAATAATAAACAAGTTGAAATTTAGGAGGTATGCAAATGATTTCATCTTTACATATAAAAAATATAGGAATAATAGAAGATTTAAGTGTTGATTTGAATAATGGTTTAAATGTTCTAACAGGAGAAACAGGAGCGGGAAAAACCTTAATAATAGATTCTTTGCAAATTATTTCAGGAGGAAGATTTTCAAAAGAAATGATAAGAAAAGGAGAAACAAATTCATTTGTAGAACTTTGCATGTATAATCCTGAAAGCAAATATTCAATTGACGGAAACATTATAGTATCAAGAGAGATAAATATAAATGGAAAAAATATGTGTAAAATAAATGGAAGAATGGTTACAGTAAATGAATTAAAAGAATTTATGATGAAATTTATTGAGATACATGGGCAAAATGACAATCAAACAATTCTTGATACTAAATCACATATAAAATATTTAGATGGTTTTATTTTCAATGAATTAAGAGAAAAAAAGGAAGAATATGTCAAACTATATGATAGATATATAGAAATAAAAAATGAGTTAAAAATGAATTATGGCGATGATAAGGAAAGACAAAGAAAATTAGATTTATTGAAGTATCAAATGGACGAAATAGAAGAAGCAAATTTAAAAATAAACGAAGAAGAAGTGCTTGAAGAGAAAAGAAAAATATTTTTAAACTCAGAAAAAATATCAGAAAATTTAACAGAAGCAGATACTTTATTATCTGAAAATACAATAGATAGTTTAAGTATGGTAATTCGAGCACTAGAAAAAATAGAAAGCATTGATAAAAAATATGAAAAAGCAAGTACAGAATTAAAAAATACATATTATGAATTGCAAGAACTAGCTAGAGATATAAGTAATTATACCGAAGACATATATTTTGACGAAGAAGAGAGAAATTATGTAGAAGAGAGACTAGATTTAATATATTCTTTAAAAAGGAAATATGGAAATGATATATCAGAAATATTAAAATATAAAGACAATATTAAAGAAGAAATTAATCATATAGAAAATTTAGATACATATAATCAAAAATTAAAAAGTGAATTAAATGGCATAAAAGAAAAGCTAGATGAGCTAGGAAGAAAAATAAGTAATGTAAGGAAAAAAGGTGCTGATAAATTAAGTGCAAACATAAATAATGAGCTAGAAGACCTAGAAATGAAAAATGCAAAAATAAATGTAAAAGTTCAATACATGGAAGAAGAATTTTACAAAAATGGAAAAGATATAGTAAAATTCTATATAACAACAAATCTAGGAGAGGATGAAAAAGAGTTATCAAAAATAGCTTCAGGTGGAGAAATGTCAAGAACAATGTTAGCAATAAAAAAAGTTTTAGCAGATACTGATAATATGCCAATACTAATATTTGACGAAATAGATACTGGAATAAGTGGAAAAGCTGCCAATTCTGTTGCAAATAAATTAAAAGCAATTTCAAAAAAACATCAAGTAATATGTATTTCACATTTACCTAATATAGCAGCAAATGCAGATTATAATTATTTTATAAGTAAAGATGTAAATGGAGAAAGAACAAAAACAAAAATAAAACAATTAGAAGAAGAAGAAATAATAAAAGAAATTGCAAGAATTTCATCTGGAGAAATTAATGAGATTACTTTAAAATATGCATATGAATTAAGAAATAAGAAAAATAATGAAGCAGCATAAGTATAGTTATTAAGGAAAATAAACAGATTTATTAGTTTTAACAATTTTAATAGATTTTTCAAAATAGTTTATTGAAACCATTGTTAAAATATTCCTAATAATTATATATAATGTTTAATTATGTTATGGATAAAAATTAGATTTACAGAAGAAAGAATTTAAAGACAAAGAATAGATTGTAAAAAAATGGATATACTTAATAAAAAAGATTGGGAGGATTAAGTATATGAAAAGTTTTTTAGCAATAAATAGCATAAATGCAATGGAAATATTAGATTCTAGAGGAAATCCAACATTACAAGTAGAAGTTGTAACAGAAGATGGATATGTTGGTGTAGCATCAGTACCATCAGGTGCATCAACGGGAAGTTTTGAAGCTGTAGAATTACGTGATGGAGATAAAAATAGGTATTTAGGAAAAGGTGTAAAAAAGGCGGTAGAAAATGTAAATAAAAAAATTGCAAAAGAAATAGAAGGAATGAATGTATTTGAACAAAGATTAATAGATGAGGAAATGTTAAAATTAGATGATACACCTAATAAATCCAATTTAGGGGCAAATGCTATTTTAGGTGTATCATTAGCAGTAGCAAAAGCAGCAAGTAATGCTTTAGGTATGGAATTATATAACTATATTGGTGGGATAAATGCAACAGAATTACCAGTGCCTATGATGAATATTTTAAATGGTGGTAAGCACTCAGACAATAACATTAGCATACAAGAATTTATGATTATGCCAATAGGGAAAATTACTTTTGAGGAAAGACTAAAAAGAGGAGCAGAAATATATCACACATTAAAAAAAGTATTAAAAGAAAAAGGTTATAGTGTAGCAGTAGGAGATGAAGGAGGATTTGCACCAAATTTAAAAAATGAAGAAGAGGCACTAGATATAATTGTAGAAGCTATAAAGAAGGCAGGATATGAACCAAAAAAAGATATAGTTTTAGCATTAGACATTGCAAGTACAGAAATGTTTGATGAAGCTAAAAAAATAGGAAAAGATGGATATTATTTTTGGAAAACAGATATATTAAAAACGAAAACAGAAATGATACAATATTTAGTAGATTTATGTGAAAAATATCCAATAGCTTCAATAGAAGATGGACTTGCAGAAGAAGATTGGGAATCATGGGAAGAATTAACTAAAAAAATAGGAGATAAAGTTCAATTAGTAGGAGACGATTTATTTGTCACTAATAGAACTAGATTAAAAAGAGGAATAGAAAAAAATGTTGCAAATGCAATACTAATAAAACCAAATCAAATAGGAACATTAACAGAAACATTAGATACAATAAAATTAGCAAAACAAAATAATTATAGAACTATAATTTCTCATAGGTCAGGAGAAACCGAAGATACAACAATAGCAGACATTGCAGTAGCAATCAATAGTATGCAAATAAAAACAGGAGCACCTTGTAGAACAGATAGAGTTGCAAAATATAATAGGTTGTTGAGAATAGAAAAAGAATTGAATTTATAAAAGAATGTATCATAAAGTTTGTGTAAACTTTAAACTTCTTAATGATAAGTTTAAAAAATTTTGATAATTGAATTTACAAAATAATATAATTAAGAAATAT
>CAJMRU010000174.1 GCA_905215845.1 uncultured bacterium | reverse complement strand
AGTAATGACGAATGAAAAAGTATAAACTAAAAAACATAGCAGAATCAAGAAAAAATTGCTATGTTTTTTTTGGAAAAAAATAACTTTTTCGCACAAATATGATAAAATATATTTGAAAGATGATACAAAGGATGGTGGTATATATGAAACAAGGATTTTCAAAAAATACAACAGAAGTGTTTGCGAAAACAATATTTCACTATGTACCAGAAATACTAAAGTATATAGATGAAATAAGAGAACCTAGAAAAAGACCAGATTACTCAATGAGATATTTGATAATGTCAGAAATGTTAATGTTTTTGAGTGAAGGAAAATCCCAAAGATTTACAGAGACAGCATTTGAAGAAACAAAGTATTTAGAGAATATTAATAAGATAACAAAAGAAAAAATAAAAAAGATACCAGATGCAGAAATATACACAGATGTATTTTCAAGAATAGAAAAAGAAGAAATAGAGAAATTTCAATATAAAATTAATTACAATATGATAAGAAATAAAATGTATGAAGATTCAAAAATATTAGGAAAATATAATTTAGTATTAGATGCAACAAGATTCCAAAAAGCACATTATGAAATAAGTCCAGAGTGGTTACATGAAACGAAAGAACGGAAAAACAACATGGTATTTATCAATGTTAGAATTAAAGTTAGTAGCAAATAAAATGGCTATATCAATAATGAGTGAAATGATAAAAAACGAAGATAAAAGGAAAGAGAATGAAACAGAAGAAGATGTAATAAAGAAAAGTGAAGAAGAAATCAAACAAGATTGTGAATTAAACGCATCAAAAAGATTACTACCAAAGTTTAGAAAGAGTTATCCCAGATTACCAATAAGGATAATAGCAGATTCATTGTATCCATCAATAGGGTTAATAGAATTATGTGAAAAAGAAAATGTAGAATATATATTTGTATTAAAAGATAAAAAAATCCCAACATTAATAGAAGAATTTTTAACATTAGTAAGTTTACCAACAGGAAATAGAGAAATAAAGGAGACCAAAGAGAAAATAATTTTAACATTATGGGAAAACAACATAGATTACAAAGGAAAGAAAATAAATGTAATAAGGCAAATAACGAAAAATAAAGAAACAGAGAAATATAGTAAATGGATGTGGATTACAAACCGAGAAATAACAAGAAAAAACTTATCTAAAATAATATATTGTGCTAAAACAAGGGATTATATAGAAAATCAAGGATTTAGAGAGCAAAAAATAACAAGTGGAATAGATTTAGAGCATGTATATTCAAAAGATATAAAAGCAATAAAAGTAATATATACGATAATACAAATAACGCACTTAATATTGCAAATAATAGAACATTCAGATATATGTGGAGATTTTAATAAAAAATATGGAAGCGTAAAAGTATTTCGACTAAAGTTTTATGCTCATTTAACCGAAACATATATAAACATAGAACTAATTCAAATCAAAATACAAATACGCTTTGATAAATCATTAATGATAAGTTAATGATACTCAAGAACATTGAAAAAGTCAAATTTTAGAACTGTAGTAGTATAGGGACTTTGCGGTTTTTAAAGCCAAAACAATAAACCTTGAAAGTCTTGTGTATTTGTCAAGTGAAAAATACAATTCACTTATAGATTTATTACTTAGATAACAATAATTGTTTTCTTTGCTTAAATATAAAATTATTGAATATATAGTTTTTTCTTTATCACTTAACCTATTATCTGTTAATATCTCTATTGGTATCCATATACCTTTTAAATTTAAGTTAGACATTCCCTCACCTTCTTCCGTTTATTCACTTCATTTTCAATTTTTAGCCTTTTAAAATTGCTTTTAGTAAAATTTTATATCTTTTTGATGTAGATAAAAAATTTCCATAAAAAAATCACTTTAGAAATTTTAATCTAAAACGATTTTTTATTTTTTTAATTGTCCAGACGTCTGGACAATTAAAAATATTTTATTCTTTTTCATCTTCATTTTCATTTATTACTTTTTCCACTTGTGCAATTAATTCTTCTTTATCTGGCATATAGTATGTATAATTTGATGCAAATAAATTATTGTTAATTCCACCTAAACTATATTCAGCTACTACATTATCCTTTTTTGCACATAGTATTATCCCAATTGGTTTATTATCTCCCTCATCATTAACTTCCGTTTCATAATAATTAAGATACATATTCATCTGTCCCATATTTTCGGGTTTTAATTTTCCCATTTTTAAATCTATTAAAACATAACATTTTAATATTTTGTTATAAAAGACCATATCCACATAATAATGAACATTATCTATCGTTATTCTTTGTTGTGATCCCACAAACATAAATCCCTTTCCTAATTCTAATAAAAAATCTTCTAATTGTCTAATCAATTTATATTCAAGGTCTTTTTCTAATAAAGGTTTTTCTTCTTTTATTCCAAGAAATTCAAAAACATAAGGTTCTTTTATTATATCTTTTGGTTTTTCTATAATTTGTCCTTCTTTAGCCAATTGTAATACTTTTTCTTTATTAGCTTTTCCATCTGATAGCAAAAGCCTTTGATAAAGTCCACTTTCTATTTGTCTGCTTAGTTCTCTTGTCGACCACTTTGAATTTACTGTTTCTTTTTCGTAAAACTTTCTTTCATTTTCATCTTTAATTCCTATTAACTCGCAAAAGTGCGACCAAGTCAATTGTCCATACGTCTGGACAATTGGATACGTTATATAAAAGTTTCTCATATTGAATAGGTTAGAACGTGAAAAACCCTTTCCCATTTTCTTTGTAAGTCTTTTTGCTAATTCTAAATATAATTTTCTCCCATATTCTGGAGTAATGTCTCCTCCTTGTTCTTCTTCGACAATCATTCTTCCTACATTCCAATAATAATTTACCATTTCTTCTCTAACATTATTATATACCTTTTCTCTTGTTTTAATTGTATAATCTATTATATTATTAGTTAATCTATCTAAAATTAAATCTTCATTCATAATTTTTTGCTCCTTTTTCGATTTTTTCTAATTATAACATTTATTTCCAGAAAATTCATTATAAATTCAAAAAAAGATGACATTGTATTATTATTTTTTACAATTCATCTTTTAAATATGTGAAAATTTTATTTTTACTAAATTGTTGTTAGGAGGAAACCTTTGCTATTACTACATTTTAATTTTTCGTCATAAGGGAACAAAATTGTTATTACTAAAGCTATTAATGTTATTCCTTTTTGCTTTTCCTTTACTTTTGTTTTCATTTTTTGATCCATCTCCTTCTTTACTTTTTATTTTATTA
>CAJMRU010000173.1 GCA_905215845.1 uncultured bacterium | reverse complement strand
AAAAATAAATAATGTTAAGTTGAATTTCTTAACCTAACATTATTATACTAGGAGGCGAAAGAAGTGCATCGAGAAAAAATAAAAGAATTAGAAGAATGGAAAAAATCTAAAGATAGGATGCCATTAATTATAAGAGGAGCAAGACAAGTTGGAAAAACATGGATTATGAAAGAATTTGGAAAAAATAATTATAAAAAAGTTGCATATGTTAATTTTGATGGGAATAATAGAATGGAAAGATTGTTTGAAAGTGATTTTGACATAAATAGAATAATACAAGGACTAAAAATAGAAACAAAAGTAGATATTGATGAAGAAGATACATTAATAATCTTTGATGAGATACAAGAAGTGCCAAAGGCTTTAACCTCACTAAAATATTTTTGCGAAAATGCAAGACAATTCCATATAATAGCAGCAGGTTCACTTTTAGGAGTTGCTTTACATGAAGGAACTTCATTTCCTGTTGGAAAAGTTGACTTTATAGATTTATATCCATTAAATTTTCAAGAATTTCTATTAGCAATAGGAGAAGAAAACTTAGTAAATATATTAAATGAAAAAGATTGGAATTTGATAAGTGTTTTTAAGGATAAATTTATTTCATATTTGCGAGAATATTACTTTATAGGCGGTATGCCTGAAGCTGTTAATAAATATGTAGAAACTAAAGATTATAGACAAGTTAGAAAAGTTCAACTAAAATTATTGCAAGCATATGAAGAAGATTTTTCTAAACATGCTCCAAGTGAAATTGTTCCTAGACTAAAAATGTTATGGAATAGTATACCAGCACAATTAGCAAAAGAGAATAAAAAATTTATATATGGATTAATTAAAGAGGGAGCAAGAGCTAAAGAATATGAATTAGCCTTATCATGGTTAATTGATTGTGGTTTAATTTATAAAATTGATAGAATAAATAAACCTAATATTCCACTTATAGCTTATCAAGATACAAGTGCATTTAAACTTTATATTCTTGATGTTGGAATTCTAGGGGCTATGACTAGAATCGATGAGAAAATTTTATTAGAAGGAAATGAAATCTTTACAGAATTCAAAGGTTCTTTTACAGAACAATTTGTATTAACGGAATTAAAATCAAATAAAGATATTCCAATTTTTTATTGGAGTGCAGAAAGAGCTACTGCAGAAATTGATTTTCTAATACAATTAGGAATAGATGTAATTCCAATAGAAGTGAAATCATCAGAAAATTTACAAGCAAAAAGTTTGAAAGCATTTATAGAAAAATATAACACAACTAAAAATATTAGAACGTCAATGTCTGATTACAGAGAGGAAGAAAAGCTTATTAATATACCTTTATATGCTATAGGTAATATAGAAAAAATAATTTAAATAAATCCAAAGAAGCAGATTTTACCCCCGTATGCACAACAGAAATGATAGCATTTACAAGAGCACATACATACTTTAAAGAATTAAATACTGAATTACTAGGATTAAGTATTGATAGCAATGCTTCACATCTAGCATGGATATATGATATATATTGCAAAACAGGAATACAAATATCATTCCCAATAATAGCAGACAGAAATGGAGAAATAGCAAGAAAATATGGAATGATATCAAATGATATTAGTAATACAGAAACAGTAAGAAATGTATATATAATAGATGATAAAGGAATAATAAGAGCAATATTTATATATCCAATGAATATCGGAAGATTTATACCAGAAATAATAAGAACAATACAAGCTTTGCAAGTATCAGAATGTAGCAAAGGAATGACTGCTGCAAATTGGATTCCAAATCAACCAATAATAATGCCAATGCCAAAAACATATTGTGAGTTACAGGAAAGAGCGAATCAAATGAGAGAAGATAGAAATGGAATAAGTTGGTATTTAGGATTTAAAAATATAGAAGAAAAATGCAAAAAGGAAATAGATTAGCTGAAAACTATCTTTGGAATTTTAAATTCAAAGATAGTTTTTTGATTATTCATAAAACAAAAAAGTAGAATATAGTAGAGTTATTATAATAAATATCAGTATATTTATAAAATATAAGTTTACCTCAAATATTTTAATTAATTTCATTTTTATAAAATTTTAGGTCACTCCTTGTATATAGAGCAACCTATCTTAATTTTTATTACTACACATTTTTATTATTGTTTTCTTTTGTCTTTTCTTTATTATTTGTAGAACTTTTTAAGTTTTCTCTTATTTGCATTATCTTATTTCTTCTTTCCTTTTTTTCTACTGCAAATCTTTTTGTAACTACATTACTAATCAATATTTTCTTTAATGCATCTTCTCTAATATCTGCTATTAAAGTACCATCTTTTGCAATAGATATTTTCCCTGTTTCTTCTGAAACTACTACTACTATACTATCTGATTCCTTTGAAATTCCAATTGCTGCTCTGTGTCTTGTTCCCAATTCTTTTGCTATATCTTTATCATCTGCTAATGGTAATACACATGCTGCTGCTGCTATTTTATTTCCTGAAATTACAACTGCTCCATCATGTAGTGGTGTTTTTGGTTCAAATATATTTACTAAAAGTTGTGGAGATACATCTGCATTTAGTGGAATTCCTCCTGATATAATATCTTGTATTTTTATATCTCTTTCTATAACTATTAATGCTCCAGTTTTTGCTTTTGCAAGTTCTGTTGCTGCTATTACAACTTTATAAATATCTTCCTTTGTTTTAGTTGCTAAATCTTTATCTATTCCAAAAAATTTTGTAAGTTTGTTTGTTCCTAATTGTTCTAATCCTCTTCTTAGCTCCGGCTGGAATATTACTATTATTGCTATAACTCCTAAATTCATTATCCCCGTTAAAATCCAATTTAGAATTTTCAAGTTTAATAATCCACTAATCCACGTAACTACGATTAATAGTGCAATTCCTTTTATTAATTGCCATGCCCTAGAGCCTTTAACTACTTTTAGAAAACAATATATTAAAAATATAACTATTGCTATATCTAATATTAATGTTACTAATTCAAAAGGATTTTCTTGTAAAGATTTTATATAACTCAATATGTTATCTTTGTAAAAATCTTCCCAATTCATTCCAAAATCAATTATCATATTTCATCCCTTCTTCTATTACATTAGTGCAAATATTAGTGTTGATGCTCCTGCTAATAACATTAATAATGCTAATATTCCAGCCATTACTTTTACAAATATTTGTCCTTTATCATATCTTTTTGTTGCTTGTTTTTCCTTTTTCATATACTCAACTCCTCATATATTATAAATATATTCCTTTAAAATTTATTAATACAAAATAAATTA
>CAJMRU010000172.1 GCA_905215845.1 uncultured bacterium | reverse complement strand
AAATCTATTTTTTCATTATCATATGTATTTTTTACTATCATTACACTTCTATTATATCTCATTTCTTCTGCGATTTTTAATTCTACTATTCTCTCTGTTCCCTTTTTAGCTGCTTCTATTGCATTGTCTAAAAGTATCCCTAGCATTCTTGAAAATTCATATGTATCTATTTTTAATTTTTCTAAATCTGATAAAATTTCTATATTCATTTTTACTTTTTCTTTTTTAGCTTTATTATATTTATGATTTATTATGTTATATATTGCTGGGTCATTTATTAACTTTGGATTTAATAACTCTAATTCGTTATTTTCTTGGCATTCTTTTAGTAAGTCTTTATACATAATTTTTAAAGATTGAGTATCTTCTGCCTTTATATATCCTCCCATTGCTTGTACTATATTTCCAAAATCATGTCTAAATGCTCTTACATTATCATATAATTCATTTAAGTTTTGATTATATAATTCTAATTCTTCGATTTCTTCATTTCTTTTTTCTACTATTGATATGTTCATTATATGTTTCATACTTAATATAAATGTTAATACTATAAAGGCAGTATCTACTACATACATTATGTAATGATATATATCTTTAAATATTACAAATTCTACACTTTTACATGTTATTACTAATAATCCAAGTATACAGGAAATTATTATTGTTGATTTTTGCTTTGCTGATAACACTTTTGGAAAGTTCATAACTATGTTCTTCCATTTTATAATACGATATATTATGTATTCTGCTATTAATATAATTCCAACCATAATTAAACGATATGCTGGTATACACATTCCTTCAAAATATCCTTCTATTCCAAATACCTTTGATAAGCTTTGAGCAAATAATAATTCTATTAAGTATATAGCCATATAGTCAATAAGTTGTAATACCAAACATCTTTCGATTTTTACTTTTAAAACAAAATTTGTTATTATTGGAAATAATACTAAATTAACAATTTTATATACTGATGGTGGAAACATTATTTTTCCAAGGGATATGCTTATAGCTTCTAGTAAAAACCATACTGTTTTTCTTTTTTTACTAATATCAACGTCTAATAATTGTTTATACATTTTTATATTTAGGATAGTCCATATAACAGTATAAAAAGTGATAACAATAGCTAAAACAGTCTTGTCATATGTCATCATTCTTTGATAAATATTTTCAAAAACTCCCATTTTATCTCCCCATTCTTTTGTTCTCGCGTTTTTCATTTTATCATATTTTCAAGTGTTAGTCAAAGAAAACTTTTCGTCAATTTTCGACAAAACTCTCCATTTTTAAGGTTTTTAATTTTATTTTACATAATTTTTATTCTTAATCCATCCAAAATAATAAAGACTATCCTAAAAATATTTTTCAATATTCTAAGACAGTCCTTATCAATTTACTTTTATCATAAAGTTTTAAATTACAATACTCTACATTGCTTTTTTATACAAAGCAATAAAATCTTCTTTTGAAGTTTCTCTTGGATTTCCTGGTTTACATGGGTCTTCCATTGCTTTATCTGAAAGCATAGGTAAATCTTCCATTTTTGCTCCATAGTCTTTTATTGTTTGAGTTATTCCGACTTCTTCTCCTAAGTCTCTTACTCTCTCTACTAGAGTTTTTATAAGTTCTTCTTTTGTATAGTTTCCAGCTGGATATCCTAATTCTATTAATATATCACGATATCTTTCATAACATACTTCGCCATTATACTCTAAAACTGTTGGTAATAGCATAGCATTTGCAATTCCATGTGGTGTGTCATATACTGCTCCTAATTGGTGTGCCATTGAATGACAAATTCCAAGTCCTACATTTGAGAATCCCATACCTGCAATATATTGAGCCATTCCCATAACATTTATAGCTTTTTGGTCTTTTTCATTTACTGCTTTTGCTAAATTTGCAAATATCATTTTTATTGCTTTTAAATGGAACATATCTGACATTTCATTATGTGCCACTGTTATATATCCTTCTATTGCATGTGTTAATGCATCCATTCCTGTTGCTGCTGCTAATGATTTTGGCATTGATGCCATTAAGTCTGAATCTACTATTGCTACTATTGGAATATCATTAGGGTCTACACATACCATTTTTACTTTTCTTTCTTCATCTGTTATTACATAGTTTATTGTAACTTCTGCAGCAGTTCCTGCTGTTGTTGGTAATGCAATAATTGGCATTCCTCTATTTACTGTATTTGATAATCCATTTAATGATCTTACATCTGCTCTATCTGGGTTTGTCATTACTATTGATATTCCTTTTGATGTATCAATACTTGAGCCTCCACCAACTGCTACAATTACATCTGCTCCTGATTTTTTACAAGCGTTTACTCCATCTGTTACATTTTTTATAGTTGGGTTTGGTTTTATTTCATCATATAATGTATATTCTATATTTGCCTCTTTTAATATTTCTTCAACTTTTTTTGTAACGCCTGCTTCTACTAAAGCTTTGTCACTTACTAAAAATACTTTTTTAAAATTTCTTTTCTTTATTTCTTCTGGTAAAACATCTCTTGCTTTTTCTCCAAAATATGATGTTTCATTTAATACAAATTTAATTGCCATTTCTTTTGTTCCTCCCTAGTATAATAATAGTTAATCAAAATTAATAAATAAATTTTAATTTTGGCTTGTTTTATCTAATCTATTTATAGCACTTCATATTCTGATGGTATGTCAAATTCATTTTCTGAAATATCATCATATGAAATATTTATTTTTAATAATTCTTCTTTATCATTTATTTTGGTTTTTATATACTCTAAGTTATTTCCCTTGAAATAAAACTTAGTACTTGAACTATTTTCGTCTTCTGCTTTTCCAGTTAACAAAAAACCTGATACTCCTTTATATTCTTCACATTGGTATTTTTCCCCATCTATTTCTTCTTTGCTTTTTTGAGGATTTTGACTCTCTATTGTTTCTTTAATATCCATTAATAATTCAGTAAGTTCAATATCATTATTTTGATATTTATAAACTTTCTCATCTTCTGCCATTACTAAATATGTATTTCCATCTTTTATAATATCTGTTGATTTTTCTCCTTCTAAACATAAGTCTATACGAGCTTTATCATTTTTTCTCTTTACTGTTTTATAATTTTTATCATTTAAAGTTGCTGTAAATGTATATACTGATTTTTCATTCATTTTTTCATACACTTGGCTTAGTTTTGAATTACTGTTATTTTCTGTTTCTCCTATTTTTCTGTTATTTTTTATTATAAAAAATGCTGTAACACTTATTATAGCTATAATTACAACTGCACTTATAGCAATAATT
>CAJMRU010000171.1 GCA_905215845.1 uncultured bacterium | reverse complement strand
AATAAATATAGAGATATAATCCTTATAGTATAAATATTCATATAAATTATATATAGACAAGTTAGAATATTTTCTTATGTAAGTTAATATCATAAACAATAGACAATATTCGTTCAATTTTATTAAAGGTAATTTGTAAAATTTTAAGTATTTAAATTTGTGAAGTTAACAGAAAGTCATAAGGATGAGCAGTAACTAAATACTAAGTTTCCCTAAAACTTTTCCCCTAAAATACTTGCAAAATTCTATTTGTTATAATATAATACAAATGTAGAAATAACAATGGAAAGAGGGAGAATAATGGACGAAAAACATGAAAGAAAAGACGGCAAAATTATAGAGAGAGATATAGAAAAAGAAATGAGAGCAGCATATGTTGATTATGCAATGAGTGTTATTGTATCTCGTGCACTTCCAGATGTAAGAGATGGTTTAAAGCCTGTTCATAGAAGAATTTTATATGCTATGCATGAAGATGGAATTACATCAGATAAGCCATATAGAAAATGTGCAAATACAGTAGGTTCTGTTTTAGGTAGATATCATCCACATGGGGATAGTTCAGTTTATGATGCAATGGTAAGAATGGCTCAAGATTTTTCAATGAGATATATGTTAATTGATGGACATGGTAACTTTGGTTCTGTTGATGGTGATGGAGCAGCTGCTATGAGGTATACTGAAGCAAGAATGTCTAAAATTTCAGAATATATGCTAACAGATATAGAGAAAAACACAGTTGATTTTATGCCAAACTATGATGACAGATTGCAAGAACCAACAGTCTTACCAGCAAGAATCCCAGCACTTTTAGTAAATGGTTCATCTGGTATAGCCGTAGGTATGGCAACAAATATACCACCACATAATTTAACAGAAGTTATAAATGGAATAATAAAAATTATTGATGAAGATGAAGTAACTGATGAAGATTTAATGGGAGTTATAAAAGGACCAGATTTTCCAACAGAAGGAATAATTTTAGGGTTAGAAGGTATAAAACAAGCATATAAAACTGGTAGAGGAAAAATTACTTTAAGAGCAGAAACAGAAATAGAAGAGATGAGTGGAAATAGACAAAGAATAATAGTTTCTTCTCTACCATATCAAGTAAATAAAGCGAACTTAATAAAAGCAATATCTGATTTATCAAAAGAAAAGAAAGTTGAAGGTATTTCAGAATGTAGAGATGAATCAGACAGAAAAGATAAAGTAAGAGTTGTAATTGAATTAAAGAGAGATGCAAATCCACAAGTAGTATTAAATCAATTATTTAAACATACTCAAATGCAAACAACTTTTGGAATAATTATGTTAGCTTTAGTAAATGGAGTACCACAAGTTTTAACATTAAGACAATGTTTAGATTGTTATATAGATCATAGAAAAGATGTTATTTTAAGAAGAACTCAATTTGAATTAGATAAAGCTTTAGCTAGAGCACACATTTTAGAAGGGTTAAAAATAGCTTTAGACAACATAGATGAAGTAATTAATATTATAAGAAGTTCATATGATGATGCTAAAGAAAGATTAATGGAAAGATTTGGGTTATCTGATATTCAAGCACAAGCAATATTAGACATGAGATTAAAAACTTTATCAGGATTACAAAGAGAGAAAATTGAAGAAGAATATAATCAATTAATGGAATTAATAGCCCATTTAAGAGATATCTTAAATAGTGAAAGATTAGTATTTGATATAATTAAAGAAGAATTACTTGAAATCAAAGATAAATTTGGTGATGAAAGAAAAACAAAAATTGTTGCAGCAGAAGGAGAAATTGATTTAGATGATTTAATTAAAGAAGAACAATCTGTAGTTGCTTTTACACATTTTGGATATATTAAAAGAATGCCAATAGATACATATAAAAGCCAAAGAAGGGGAGGAAAAGGAATTACAGGAATAGCAACAAGAGAAGAAGATTTTGTAAAACAAATATTTACAGCTTCTACACATGATACAATATTATTCTTTACTAATAAAGGAAAACTATATCATTTAAGAGGTTATGAAATTCCAGAAGCAGGTAGAACTGCAAAAGGAACTGCAATAGTAAACTTATTAAGTCTAGATGCAGGAGAAAAAGTTTCAGCAGTAATACCAATTCAAAATTTTGCTGAAGGAAAATACTTATTAATGGCAACTAAAAATGGATTAATAAAGAAAACAGCATTAAAAGAATATGATTCAACTAGAAAAACAGGTTTACAAGGAATAACTTTAAAAGATGATGATGAATTAATTGCAGTAAGATTAACTGATGGAGAAGATAATGTTGTTTTAGTTACAAGAAATGGTTTGTGTATAACATTTGATGAAAAAGAAGTACGTCCAATAGGCAGAGTATCACAAGGTGTAATTGGTATAAGAATGGACGATGATGATGAAGTTATAGGTATGGAATCAGTGATAGCAGGAGGAAAAGCAACTTTACTTGCAATTACAGAAAACGGATTTGGAAAAAGAACAGAATTAGATGAGTATAGAGTACAAATCAGAGGAGGAAAAGGTGTTATAACATATAAAATAACACAAAAAACTGGAAAATTAGTTGGAGTTAGAATTGCAACAGAAGAAGATGATGTAATGCTTATTACAGATACAGGAACAATTATTAGAATTAGTGTAAAAGATGTAAGTTTACTAGGAAGAGCAACACAAGGTGTTACATTAATGAGAACAAACGACGGTGGAAAAGTAGTAAGTATAGAAACATTAACTCCAGAACTAAAAGAAGAAGAATAAAATAGAAAATAAAAAAGAAACTAAGGAAAATAAAATTCCTTAGTTTCTTTTTGTAAATCTTAAATCATTTCCAAAGAAATAATAAATATCGTAATAACCTGCAATTCTAGAACCAATTCGCTCTTCATAATTTTTAAAAATATCTTTAATATTTAGATTAGAAGAAATAATTGTTTTAGTTATTTTATTATTTAGATTTAAAATTCTTGTATTAATAATAGTAAATAATTCACTTAATTTCATACTGTTTAAACTTTCTGTACCTAAATCATCTATTATTAATAAATCAGCTTCTAAAACAGATTTATATATATTTTCAGAAGGATTTTTTTGTTTGCTCATCTTATAATCTATTACGCTTTCAAGAAGAATAGGTGCTGTTTGATATAAAACAGTTTTCCCATTTTTTATCAATTCAGAAGCTATACAATTTGACATAAAAGTCTTACCGTAAACCAGTATTGCCTACAAAAAGCAAATTATGATAATTAGGATTTTCAAAATTATTAACAAATTCTATGCATTTATTTTTAATTTGAATTATATTATCTCTAGG
>CAJMRU010000170.1 GCA_905215845.1 uncultured bacterium | reverse complement strand
AATTAAAATAAGGGAGAATGATACATATAAATTTACAGCAAAAAGATAATAAAAAAATAGAGAAAAATGAAAAAGAAATAGTTAATTATAAAAGTATTTTTGATAAAATTTTAAACTTATTTTTTCCACCAGTTTGTGGAATTTGTGGAAAATTAAGTAATGATTGGGTTTGTAGTAAATGTTTCAAAAACATAGAAAATAAAGTTAAAGCAAATATCATGAAAATAAGTTCACATTTAAGCAAAGAAAATATAAAAATAGAAGAAGAGGAAGAAAATGAAATAAGCAAAATAAGTAGAAATGATATATGTATTTCAGAAATAATGTACTTATTTAAATATGAAGGAAAAATAAGAGAAATGATTATAGATTACAAATTTAATGAAAAATCATATATATACATTACTTTTGTAAAAATTCTGTTAAAAAGTAAAAAAATGTTGGAAAACATAAAAAACTATGATACAATGATTCCAGTTCCCATAAGTGGAAAGAGATATAAAAAAAGAGGATATAATCAAAGTAATTTATTAGCAAAAGAAATATGTAAATATACTAATTTAAACTTAGAAAAAGACTGTTTATATAAAATAAAAAACAATGCTGAACAAAGTAGTTTAAACGGTTTTGAAAGACAAGAAAATATTAAAGGTGCATATGAATTAAGAAATATGCAAATACTAAATAATAAAAAAATTTTATTATTAGATGATGTATATACAACAGGAGCTACTGTAAATGAATGTGCAAGAATTTTAAGTAAAGCTAACCCAAGTAAAATAGGCGTTTTTACTGTGGCGAAAGATTAAAAGATGTATATTTTGACAAAGGAGGAAAAATAGTGGAAGATTTAGTTGAAAGTATTTTAGATTATGTTAGATCAGATTATACAGATTATGCAGTTATGATAAATGGAGAATGGGGTTCAGGAAAAACTCATTTTTGGAATCATAAAATTAGAAAAAAAATAGAAAGTATGCAGTTAAATGGAAAAAAATTTACTACTATTTATATGTCTTTATATGGTATTTCAAACTTAGAAGAAATAAGTAAAAAAATATTTATAGAAACTACACAATTAATGGATAAAAACTTAAGAAAATTTATGAATGCAAACGAACAATCTACTATACCAGAATATGCTAAAACAGGAATAGATATGGCAAACTTTTTTGGTGTAACACAAAATGGAGATAAATTAGACTATGCAGAATTTTTCTCAACTGATGATAAGGTACTTTGTTTTGATGATTTAGAAAGAGCAAATGTAGACGTAATTGACATATTAGGTTATATAAATAATTTTGTTGAACATGACCATATAAAAACAATAATTATATGTAATGAAAAAGAATTATCAACAAAATTAAAAAGTTCAAATCTAGAAATGAAAACTTTTATTGCCACATATTTATTGGATAAACAAAATGAATTAAATAAAACAGACAAACCGATGGTAGAAAAGATACAACAAAAAATAGAAAGTGTATTTGATAAAGCAAATGACTATGAGAGAATAAAAGAAAAACTTATAGGAGAAACTTTTGAATATGCACCTAAATTTGACTATATAATAAATGGGATTTTGATGAGATATGAAAATAATCCAGATTTAATAAGATTTTTAAGAGAAAATACTAGATTAATAATATCAACCTTTGAAAGAAGTGGAACAAGAAATTTAAGGATATTAAAACATGCATTAGCAGATTTTCAAAAGATATATGAAATGGTAAGTAAGAGCTATCCAAATACAAGCCATAGAGTTATACAAACAATGCTAATATTTACAATAGCTGTCTCTTTTGAAATAAAAGCTGGAAAAATAACAAAAGATAAGTTTGTAAATATTAAAGACAATGAAGAATATAAATCTATACTTGTATCATCTAGAATATTAATGGATAATAGACAATTTTATATTAAAGAATTTGACAATAATTATTACTATAATTTTAAGTCAGAATATAGATTTTTTAAGTTTATAGAATATTATATTAGAACAAGAATATTTGATATGAAATTATTTAAAGAAAATATGGAAACAATAAGAAATACAGTTGATACAGAAAATCTACCGGGATATAAGAGATTACTTACAGAGGAATATTGGAAGATATCAGATGATGAATTTGATAAAGTAATAAATAGTATTATTGAAGATGTTAAACAAGGAAATTTGAAACTTATAGATAATGTAAAAATATTTGCATATTTTAGTTATTTCGTAAAGAAGAAATTAATTGATTATGACTTAAAAACAATAAAAAGTGTATTTTTCAATGGAATGAATTTGGCATCTTTAAAGTCAGAATATTGTTCAAATGTAGAAGAGGAATTAAGTAAAATTGCTATTGATGAAGATGCAGAAGATATGGAAGATATATTAAATCATTTTAATATGTTGAATGGTCAATTACATGATAAAATGTATAAAGAAAAGGCAGAGGAAGTATTCAAATGTATACCAATGAAAATGGAACAATTTTATGAAAAATTTGATAAAGAATGTATGGATGTACCAATATTTAAGTATTATGATCCATATCAAATGTTCCAAAGAATTTCGTGTGCAAGTAATGAAGATATTGTATTAATTAAAGAAAAGCTAGCTAATAGATCAGATAAATATACAAAAGAAATAGAACCAGAAATGAAAAATATCAAACAATTAAAACAAGTAATTGATGATTATTTAAAAGGAAAAGACTCAAGTATAAAAGTTGTAATGCTAAAGGAATTTTCGGCAAATTTAGGGTATATATTAGATAAATATAAACTTAATTTCTTACCTAAGAAAGAAGAAAAAAAGGAAGGATTTCTTATGGAAAACTGGAACGGAAAACCATATCATTCTTTTGATTATATGCTAAAGGAGCGATTTGGAGAAAAAATATATAAAGTTGCTTTGGACGCAGGTATGACCTGCCCCAATCGTGACGGAACTCTTGGCAGCCGCGGCTGTATTTTTTGCAGTGCAGGAGGTTCAGGAGATTTTGCAGGCAGTCGTCAGGACTCTATTACACAGCAGATTGAAAAGCAGGCAGCTTCTATTCGGCAAAAGCGGGGCGTAGCAAAATTTATTGCTTACTTTCAAGCCTACACCAATACTTATGCTCCTGTGGATTACTTACGAAAAATTTATACGGAAGCGATTTCACACCCTGATATTGTAGCAATTTCTATCGGAACCAGACCGGATTGTCTGGGTGAAGATATTTTACAGCTTCTGGATGAGTTAAATCAAAAAAAGCCTGTATGGGTGGAATTAGGTCTTCAAACCATTCACGAAACCACTGCCCGATATATTCGT
>CAJMRU010000169.1 GCA_905215845.1 uncultured bacterium | reverse complement strand
TCCCAGAGTACAGTGAAAACTCTGGAAAGTGCATCTCAATTACCCTATCGACACACGTTGAGACGGTAGTCAAATTATCCCTAAAAAAAGATACACCGAAAATTGAGGTAACAATGGAGCCTGATGAAGAGAGTAATTACACACCAGAAGAAAAGGATACTTATCAGAAGATTAAGGAGTATGTGAAGGACAAGTATGGTGTGAATGTGCATACTTCTTACATTGCACAGGTAAAACGGATGTGTGGTCTGGATATGGGCGAGAATTATAATAAGTCTAAGAAGGAGAATCCAGAAGTGAAGCAGTGTCCGCAGGAGAGGGTGGAGTATATTAAGGATGCGTTGAGACATTATGGACTGTTATAAAAAAATACTGTTGGTACCAAGTACCTTAAAGGAGGAAATTAATGAAAACTGTATTATGGGGAAACTATAAAGGCGGTGTTGGAAAGACTACAAGCGTGTTCCAGGTCGCAACTTATTTTGCAGAGGCGGGAAAAAAAGTGTTGCTGGTTGATATGGACCCACAATGTTCGCTTAGTAATATTTGTTGCAATAGTAATAGTTGTTCGTTGAGTGATTACGAAGCAGAAAATGTTTTTAATTACATAGTAGAATTGTATATGAGATATATAAATTCAAAACAGGATATTGATTTTTTACTTTTGATGGGACAATTGAATAGTCCTATTCAAAATATATTAAAAGGTAAATGCGTGGAACTGAAAAATTCAATTTATAAGAATAATTTGTTTTTTATTCCATCAAGTATTAGCTTTGAAAATTGCAGGCTAAATGAGTTGGCACAAAGAATGGAAAAGAATATTTACAACATTTTTTTGTTACACTTATTGGTAAAAGACATTGAGCATTTAGATTTTGATTTTGATTATCTATTTATTGATTGTCCACCAACAAGTAATATACTTATTCAAAGTGCTTTTTTGGAATCCGATTTTTATATTGTACCAACAATCGTAGATGGTATAAGTGCCAAAGGTGTAGCTGATTATATTTCAGAAATAGAAAAAACAAGGATGAAGTATACAATGAATGAGAAAATTGGAGGTATTTTAATAAATAAAGTTTTTGGAAATAAAGCACAGTTAATTGGTGTGTTTGAAACAATTTATAAAGAAAGAAGAGGAAATGCGGATAATCGGGATGAAATAATTACTTTGGATAAGAACATTGAATGCATTTCAAATGTAAATGCACTCATTTCGGATAATAAATATAAAGATTTTAGATACAGCAAGAGTATAAACGGGTTTGAAACAAAAAATATTTTTAAGTATTATATTGGGCATAGAGATAATAGGTCTAATGGTGAAAGCATACCTGTAAATACTACACGGGGTATTCAAACTTCTTCTTACAGAGAAATATCAGAAGCAATAATAAACATATTGGAGGGTTAAAATGGGAAATATTCATGAAAATATAAAAAAGGATTTGTTATATTTATACAATGAGTTATATTGTTTGAGTCAATGTGAATCAGCAGGAAATTTTTTTGATAAAAAATTCTTGAGAAGTCTAAAGTATAAGCCAGAAGAAGTTGAAGAGGTGCTTAGTTCAAGTGTCGATATATTGGATAAGAAAAAAACTGGAAACAATTCTGAAATTATTAGTAATATTCAAACAGTAGAGCAAGTAAGAAAGTATTTTGAAGATAATTTATTGGTTGTATGTCAACCTAATATTTCGGAAGAAGAGAAAAGTAGTGTTTTAAAAAAGGTAACATTAGAAGAAATAAAACATTTATATCAAATTGTTTTTGGGATTTCATTAGCAGATAAGTGTAAGAAAATAGATGCTGTGTATAGAATAAGAGATTTTTTTGAAAATGAAAAGCGTACGGTTGATTTAACAAAAAATTTATATTAGAGAATTCTAATTGTTGTTGGTTTATCAGTTGGGAGGCTGAGAAACTGTACAATATTAGTTCTAAGTGGAAAAGCTTGTAAGTATTGACACCGCTTCGGCCATGACGATAAATCAAGGGTTGAGGTGGTGTCATTTCTTATATTCATAAGTGTTAGAGAAAGAATTGGCGTTGCAAAAAGGTTCAGTGCATGATATGTCGGAGATCTGCAATCGGATTTATCAGTTGGAGGATGTGGATGTGCTGTTCCAGTGTATGATGATGGATATGGCAAGGTGGGAGGAGGATAAATTATATGTACATTTGAGCACAGTGTTTCTCATTTGAATAAAATGAGAAATGATAGTAATACTTGCATCTTTTGTTGAATTCTGCCCAAAAGTGTTTCTACAGACGATAAGATATGCTATAATGTTAACATAAATTTGTATAATTAACGAGAATATGATGGATTATATTAGGAGATCATTATAATGATAAGTTACACAGGTATAGAAATCAATGGAGATTACAGTAAACTAATGGGTAATCATCCTACTACTGGGGAACGATTGATTAGCGAAAAGCATATAGATAATGTTGTAATTGAAACTTTTAATAAATATTTAGGTGATTTGATATCAAAAATAATAATTGAGTGGCCTTATTATGATCAGGATTATTTAAGTACATACTATTTACATTATGCAAAAAAATTTAGAAATTTTCCCAAGTATTGTTATCGACTTCATTTTATATCGCAGAAGGGAGACTATTGTGGATATACAGTATTACGCCCTGTTATGTATGGAAAAAAGTTCGGTAGAACATATATTAATCCAATATTATTTCTCAAGAAAACGGCATATTTAATGAGGGGTAAATATAAAGTACATTTGAAAGGTAATGAATATACTGTGAAAGCCTTCCCGTGGATGATGCAGGATACAGATATTACAATTTGTGCTCACATTGCAATGTGGACGGTACTAAAATATTATGGAAATAAATTTATGAATTATGTTAACCCATCAATAGGAGACATAGTGGAGAATGTGAGTGAAAACTGGGGAAGAAAAACACCTTCGATAGGATTGACACCCATTCAAGTTTCTGAAACATTGAGTAGATTTGGATTTTATCCGATTATTAGAGGAGACCAGCTATGAAAAGTCAACCATAAATTAGCAAAAAAATTCTTTTTCATATCGGTGGTAAAAAAGGGTAACTTTAATAGAGCTCCCTTAGGGTGCTTTTTCAAAATCTATCGATATTGGTATACAGACCTCTTATTCGAGGTTAAATTCTACTTCGTCAGTGAGCATCTTCCAGATGACTCTGACAAGCTTGCCGGCACAGTGCCCAAGTGCATTGTAGTGAGACCGGCCTTCAGCCCTCTTGGCATCATAATAAGCCTTGAAGGTCGCGTTGTTTCTGACAACGTTCCAAGCTGCATTTACAAGGGCATATCGTAAAACAC
>CAJMRU010000168.1 GCA_905215845.1 uncultured bacterium | reverse complement strand
ATAAAATACTTTATAAAAAAAGATATGTTTATAAAAGTAACAAATAACTTTTAAACATATTAAACAAGGAGGAAAGATAATGAATATTACTGAATTAACAGTTCATGAATTACAAGAAAAGTTAAGAAATAAAGAATTGACTGTAAAAGAAATTACAAAAGCATATGTTGATAGAATAAATGAAAAGGAAAAAGATGTACAAGCTTTTGTTACTACTTTGACAGAAGAAGCAGAAAATAAAGCAGAAGAAATTCAAAAAAAGATAGATAATAAAGAGCTTGAAGGAGAATTTGCAGGTATTCCAGTTGGGATAAAAGATAATATCTGTACAAAAGGAATAAAAACAACTTGTTCTTCAAAAATGTTAGAAAATTTTGTATCACCATATGATGCGACAGTTATGGAAAAAATTAATAATGAAAACTTAATTAACTTAGGAAAATTAAATATGGACGAATTTGCAATGGGAGGGTCTACTGAGCATTCATATTTTAAAATTACAAAAAATCCATGGAATTTGAGTAAAGTTCCTGGAGGTTCATCAGGAGGAAGTGCAGCAGCTGTTGCAGCTAATTTAGTGCCTTGGGCATTAGGTAGTGATACTGGTGGTTCAATAAGACAACCAGCTAGTTTTTGTGGAGTTGTAGGATTAAAGCCAACATATGGTCTTGTTTCAAGATATGGATTAGTAGCATTTGCTTCATCATTAGACCAAATAGGACCTATAACAAAAGATGTTAGAGATTCAGCTTTATTATTAAATATAATTGCAGGTCATGATAAAAAAGATACAACATCTGTAGATAAAGAAAAAGTTGATTATACAAAATGTTTAAAAAATGATGTTAAAGGATTAAAAATAGGAGTTCCAAAAGAATTTTTTGGAGAAGGTATAAATGAAGAAGTAAAAGAGAATTTACAAAAATCAATAGAAAAATATAAAGAATTAGGTGCAGAAATAGAAGAATTTTCATTAAATATAGCCAAATATTCTTTAGCAGCATATTACATTATAGCATGTGCAGAAGCAAGTTCAAACTTAGGTAGATTTGATGGGATAAGATATACATATAGAACAGGAGAATTTAAAAATCTAAAAGAATTGTATAAAAAATCAAGAAGTGAAGCATTTGGACCAGAAGTAAAAAGAAGAATAATACTTGGTACATATGTATTATCATCAGGATATTATGATGCTTATTATAAAAAAGCACAACAAGTAAGAACTTTAGTTATGAATAAATTCAGTAAAGCTTTTGAAAAATATGATGTTATATTAACACCAACATCACCAACAGTAGCCTTTGGAATTGGTACAAAATCAGAAAATCCATTAGAAATGTACTTATCAGATATATGCACAGTATCAGTGAATATAGCAGGCTTGCCAGCTATATCAATACCTTGTGGAGTAAATAGTGAGAAAATGCCAATAGGAATGCAATTAATAGGAAATAAATTTGAAGAAGAAAAAATATTAAATGCAGCATATACATTTGAACAAGCAGTTGAGTTTAGAAAAAAATATCAACCTGAATTTAAGAAAGATTAAGGGAGGAAAAAGTATGTTAAGAGATGATTATGAAGTAGTAATAGGGCTAGAAGTTCATGCAGAATTATCAACAAAGACAAAGATTTTCTGTTCATGTCCAACAACATTTGGAGCAGAACCTAATACACAAGTTTGTCCAATATGTATGGCAATGCCAGGAACTTTACCTGTTTTAAACGAAAAGGTTGTTGAATATGCTGTAAAAGCAGGACTAGCTACTAACTGTGAAATTTCAAGAGATTGTAAAAATGATAGAAAAAATTATTTTTATCCAGATTTACCCAAAGCCTATCAAATATCTCAATTTGACCAACCACTTTGTGAACATGGTAATATTGAAATAGAAGTAAATGGAGAAAACAAAAAAATAGGAATAACAAGAATTCATATAGAAGAAGATGCAGGTAAATTAAATCATGATGATTTTGCAGGGGGGAGCTTAGTAGACTTAAATAGAGCAGGAGTTCCTTTAATAGAAATAGTTTCAGAACCAGATTTAAGAAGTAGTCTTGAGGCAGATGCATATTTGAAGAGATTAAAATCTATATTAGAATATATAGAAGTTTCAGACTGTAAAATGCAAGAAGGTTCTTTTAGAGCAGATGTTAATGTTTCTGTAAGAAAAAAAGGAGATAGCAAATTAGGAACTCGTACAGAAATGAAAAACATGAACTCTTTCAGAAGTATAACTAGAGGAATTGAATATGAAATTGATAGACAAATAGAACTTATAGAAAACGGTGGAAAAGTAGAACAAGAAACTTTAAGATGGGACGATGTATCAGGAAAGACTTTTTCAATGAGAGATAAAGAAGATGCTCAAGATTATAGATATTTTCCAGAACCTGATTTAGTTGCTATAAGACTATCAGAAGAATATATAGAAAATATAAGAAAAACATTACCAGAATTACCTGAAAGTAGAAAAGAAAGATATTTAAAAGAATATAAATTATCAGAAAAAGATGCAGGAATAATAACAGCTTCAAAATATCTATCAGACTTATTTGAAAATGCAATAAAGATTTGTAATAATCCTAAAGCAGTAAATAACTGGATTATTTCAGATATATCAAGAATATTAAATGAAAAAGAATTAGAACCATCAGAAATACCTTTTAATGCTAAAGAACTAGGAAATTTAGTTATCTTAATAGATAAAGGAACAATAAGTTCTAGTATAGGTAAAAAAGTATTAGAAGAATTATTTGAAAATCCAAGAGAACCTGAGGAAATAATAAAAGAAAAAGGATGGATTCAAATATCAGATGAAGGAGCTATTAAGGAAATAGTACTTAAAATATTAGAAGCAAATCCACAATCAATAGCAGACTATAAAGCTGGGAAAGATAGAGCACTAGGATTTTTGGTAGGACAAGCAATGAAAGAAACAAAAGGAAAAGCAAATCCTAAGATGCTAAATGAGATGTTTTTAGAAGAATTAAAAAAATAAGTATTGAATTAATAGTGTAAGGTTTAAGTTGTTGGTAAAGTATGAAGAATTAATAATGTAGATTTACTACAAATATTATAGTAACTTATTAAACTTATGGTAATACTATTGACATATAAACATAAGATAAAGTATAATAGATTTACAGAAATGAGATAAAAAGTTAAATTTATAGCTATATATTTCTGTAAAGAGTTTTGTAAAAACCCAAAAGGTGGGCACAATAAAAGACTAGAGTTGCAGCTCTAGTCTTTTTGTATGTATTAATCAAACGTTTATTTTTTTATATATTAGTGTCAAGAAGTATCGGAAAATTTTTGTAAGAACTTAGAAATTAAAATCTA
>CAJMRU010000167.1 GCA_905215845.1 uncultured bacterium | reverse complement strand
TCATAATTTCTTATTTATATTGATATCATATTTTTAAAATAAATCCAATACTTTTACAGTAATTTATATAAATTTATTTTCTAATTACTCTTAGCTTCTCTGCATTTAATAACTGCCTAATTGCATAAATTTACTTAAAAGTACCTTTAACATTATATAAATTAACATGTCAAAGGTACTTTTATTACAAATCACTTACTCAAATTTTATATTTATCTCTTTATTCCCATCTTCTAATTTAATTTTACTGTATTTTATCCCACATCTGTCAAATAATCTTCTTGATGCAATGTTATTTTCTGAGTTAGCATATTTGTCTGATAAATATATAACTTCTTTTATCCCTGATTGTATTATTATTTTAGCACATTCATTACATGGAAATAAGTCTACATATATTTTTGAATTTTCTAAGTCTTTTTTACTTCCTCTATAATTTAAAATCGCATTTAATTCTGCATGACAAACATATGGATATTTTGTTTCTAAATTTTCTCCTTCTCTGTCCCATGGAAATTCTTCATCACTATAACCATTTGGAGCTCCATTGTATCCTATTGATAAAATTCTATTGTCATTACTAACTATACATGCTCCAACTTGTGTTGATGGATCTTTACTTCTCATTGCTGATAGTTTTGCTATTGCCATAAAGTATTCTTCCCATGATAAATAATTTTCTCTTTTTTTACTGTTCATATTTTTCTCCCTTTTATTAATCTTTATTCTACGCTTTTTAAACTTCCTATCATATCTATTTTCTTTAATGCAAAATATGTAAATATATTTACTATTATAGTGAATGCAACTGTTATTAATATAGCATATAAATAACTTAGTGGGTCTATTACTTTTACAAATCTTAACATATCTATTTCGCAAGTTCCTATTATATAAAAGTTTAATAAATATCCTCCACCTAGACCTAATATTATTCCTATTATTGTCAATATTATAGTCTCTCTATTAACATATTTATAGACTTCTTTATCATAAAATCCTAATACTTTTATTGTTGCAAGTTCTCTTATTCTTTCGCTTATGTTTACATTTGATAAATTATATAATACAACGAATGCTAATAATCCTGCTGATACTATTAGAATTATCACTACATAATTTAGTGAATCCATTGTGTCATCTAATGTTTTTTTCATTGTTGAGGATAAGCCTACTGTTGATACTTCATTTTGTTTTACTAGTTCTTTTGATAAATTCTTTTCTTCCTCTTCTGATAAGTCTTTATCTTGCATTAATAAGACATTTGTATCATATTTTTCTTGATATAAATTCTCATATAAATCTTTTGACATATATATGTAATGTGCTATATAGTTCTCAGTTATATCTGTTATTTTTAACTCTTTTTCTACTTCATTTGAATCTTTTACTTTTATAGTATCTCCTATTTTTGCATTTATTAATTGTGCTAATTTATCTGTTATTATTACTCCATCTTGATTTAAGTTAATTTTTTCTTCTTCTAAATTTCTTAATTTTATTACTTTTTCTAATTCTTCACTTTCTTTTGGAACTATTATTTTTATATCTTGTTGTTCTCCATCTTTACTTGCTTTTCCTGATAACATATATGTTTCAACTAAATCATTTACTTTTTCATTATTTCGCAAGTTTGTTATAAAGTTATTTTTCTTTTCTTCTTCTAGTGCTGATTTCAAAGTTATTTGCATATCATAGTCAAATACTTTTCCATATTGATATGGCAATATTTTTGATATTGAATCTTTTAATCCAAATCCAGCTAATATTAAAGATGTACATCCAAATATTCCTATTATTGTCATTAAAAATCTTTTCTTATATCTGAATATATTTCTTATAGTAACCTTTTGTGAGAAATTCAATCTTTTCCATATTGGTGTTATTCTTTCCAACAATACTCTTTTTCCTAACTTAGGCGCTTTAGGTCTTAATAATGTTGCTGGTGTATCTTTTAATTCTTTTAGTATTGCATATAAAGTTGCACCTACTATACATACATATATTAAAGCTAATCCTAAGCTTGAATATTCATAGTTATATAACACATTTATATCTGGCATTGTATACATCATTCCATACATTTCCCATACAATTCTTGGCAATAGTTGAAATCCTATATTCATTCCTATTATTGCTCCAATTATACAAGCTAAACTAGAATAAATTATATATTTTAAGCTTATGTAAAATTTATTATATCCTAATGCTTTTAAGGTTCCTATTTCTTGTCTTTCTTCTTCCACCATTCTAGTCATAGAGGTTAATGAAACTAATATTGCAATAGCAAAAAATACTATTGGGAACACCATACTTAAATTTTCTATGCTTTCTGTGTCTTGTATAAAACTTGCATATCCAACATTTTGATTTCTGTCTAATATGTACCAAGTTGGATTTTCAATTTTTGCGACTTTTTCTTTGGCGTCAATTAATTCTCCTTCTGCTTCTTTTATTTTAGTATCAAATTCTTCTCTGCTTTTTTGTAATTCTTCTTCTGCTTTTTGTATTTCTTTTTTTGATTCTTCTATTTTATTTCTTGCTTTTTCTAGTTCTGATTTGGTTTGTGACCTTGCACTTGCAAGTTGTTTTTCTTTTTGAGATAATGTTTTCTTAGCACTTTCTATTTGTGATTTAGCATTATTTAATTCTTGTTTTCCTTTTGTTACTTCATTTTCAATTTTACTTATTCCTGCTTCTACTGTCTTTTGATTATTTTCTAATTGTACTTTTTGTTTTTCCAACTCTAACTTAGTTTTTTCTAATATCTGTTTTTGTTCTTCTGTCAAATTTGGATTTTGTAAGTTTTTTATTATTTCATTATATTTATTGTTTAGCTCATTTAAAGAATTTTTTAAAGTTGTTAATGTCGCTTGTAAATTTTGCTTTTGTTTTTCTGCTTCTTGAAATGCTTTTTCTGCTTCTACCTTTTTGGTTTCATATTGTGCTTCACTATTTTTTATAGTATTTTTAGCATTTTTTATTTGATTTTCAGCATTAGCAAATTCCTTTTTTGCTTTTGCCTCATTACTTGCAATTTCATTTTCACCTTTAATAATTTCGTTTTTTCCATTTTGTATCTTATTTTCTGCATCTTTTATTTGATTTTCGCCATTTTGTTTTTCATTATTAAACTTTTCCTCTGCTTCTGCTATTTTTGAGTTTGCTTCTCCTATTAGCTCATCATATCTTGCTTTTTGTCTTTCTTCTTTTATGCTTTCAATATTATCTTTAGTTTCTTCAACATATTTTTCATATTTACTTGTTGAAGTTTCATATTTTTCTATGTCTTTTAGTTTTACATATGCTTCTGTAAAAACCTCAGAACTTACATTTTCTTTTGATATGTATATATAAT
>CAJMRU010000166.1 GCA_905215845.1 uncultured bacterium | reverse complement strand
CAAATAAGATTTATTTTTATTATAACTTGAATATTAAAAAATTTCTTTAAACTTTATACGAATTTTTCGATATTATAGATACTCTTTATAACTTTCTTAATATAGCAACTTGATAATATTTTTTCAACAAAAACACTCAAATTTTTTAATTTGCATTAAATAACTTTGAGTGTTTTTTGTTAATTATTAGTTTGTTAATTTTTACTTATTATTTAATTATAACTTAATATTTCATAATTACTTAGTCACAACGTCCACCATTGCTTCCTTTAATTCTTCTAATTTTCTATCTGCTTCTTTTTCTGTATCTGCTTTTATTCCCATATATAATTTTATCTTTGGCTCTGTTCCTGATGGTCTTACACAGCACCAGCTGTTATCTTCTAGTTCATAGTACAATACATTTGATTTTGGAAGTCCACTTTTTGTTATTTCTCCTGTTGTCATATCTTTTACATGGTCTTTATCTATGTCTTTAAATTTTAAGACTTTATAATTTCCTATTTTTTCTACATCTTTATTTCTTGTTGATGTCATCATATTTTCAATTTCTTTTGCACCTTTACTTCCTTCTCTTACTATCGCAACTTGTGTTTCTTTGTAATAACCATATTTTTCATATATATTTATCATTTGATCCCATAAAGTAAAACCTTTTTCCATATAGTAACAAGCAGCTTCGCAAAGTGCCATTACTGCTGCAATTCCATCTTTATCCCTTGCATAATCTCCTATTAAACAACCATAACTTTCCTCAAATCCAAATACATATTTTTTACCATTATTTTCTTCTTCTTTTCTCATCATTGCACCTATATTTTTAAATCCTGTTAATACTTCATATAGATGTAATCCGTAATTATTAGCTATTGCATCTGTTAAATTAGATGATACTATTGTTTTTATCATCATACCATCTTGTGGTAAAATTCCTTTTTCTTGCATCTGGGAAATTCTATATTCTGCAATTAATAATGCTGACATATTTCCTGTGTAATCTTTATACTCTCCTGTTTTTGAATCTTTTGCAAATATTCCTAATCTATCAGCATCTGGGTCTGTTGCTAATACAACATCAGCATCTATTTTTTTAGCCAATTCTAAAGCTAGTTTAAATGCTTTTGGGTCTTCTGGATTTGGGTAGTCAACAGTTGGAAAGTTTCCATCTGGATCTTTTTGTTCAGGTACAACATATAAGTTTTTGATACCTATTTCTTTTAATAATCTTTCTGCAATTGTATTTCCTGTACCATGTAAAGGAGTATATACTACTTTTAAATCTTCTCCTTGTTTTTTTACTATTTCTGGATTTAATATTAAACTTTTCAATTTTCCAATATATTTGTCATCCATTTCAGTTCCAACAATTTTAAATAGACCTTTTTCTTCTGCTTCTTTTTTAGTTATTTCTTTTATTTCAGAATAGTCTATTACATTTCTAACTTTTTCTATAATTTCTTTATCTCTTGGTGCTACTATTTGTGCTCCGTCATCCCAATAAACTTTATATCCGTTATATTTTGGTGGATTATGACTTGCTGTTATCATTATTCCTGCTGTACATTTTAATTCTCTAACAGCAAAAGATAACTCTGGTACAGGTCTTAAATTTTCAAACAAATATGTTTTTATTCCATTTGCATTCAAAATTAATGCTGTTTGTAAACTAAATTCTTTTGACATTTTTCTTGAATCATAGCTTATTGCAACACCTTTTTCTTGTGTCCCTTGTTCTAAAATATAGTTTGCTAAACCTTGTGTTGCCTTTCCTACTGTATATTTATTCATTCTGTTAGTTCCTGCACCTATTATACCTCTTAATCCTGCTGTTCCAAATTCTAGTTCTTTATAAAACCTATCTTCAATTTCTTTTTCATCATCTTTTATTTCTAGTAATTCTCTTTTTGTTTCCTCATCAAATTCTTTTCCTTCACACCATCTCTTGTATTCCTCTAAATATTCCATTTTTTCCTCCTTTTACAATGATTTGCTAATTTGGATGATTTTTGGGTCGGAGACAAAAATCATTTCTCACATTTATTCTATTTGTCCAATTATTTTACTTTTAAATTTAAAATAATTTTTATCTCCACACATGAAATCACCAAAATTGCTGAAATCATTTATTTGATTATCTACATTTTAAAATTAAAATGCTGATTTTTGTCTCCGACCCCGAAATCATCTCAAAAATCAGCAATTACTGTTTTCTAAAGTTTATAAAAATTTTTATATAATTCTCTAGCTGTTCTTGGACAGTCTACACCTGCTGAATCACTGTTTTTTACAGGTGCAAATTCTTCTTCTCTTTTTACTCTTAATACTGCCATTTCATCCACTTCTCCAAAGGCATCAAATAAAAATGCTTCGAATTTATATGCATTTGGTGATGTTGGTTCTACTAAATTTCCATCTACATCTATATATTTTGCTTTTTTATATGCTACATGATATGGTAATGGTTCTCTTCCCATTCTTTCTATTGCATCTATGCTAAACAAGTTGCAAAGAATATGTGATTCTCCATATAATAGTTCTCCATTTTCATCTGTTGCTTCTGCCATTTCGTCTGTTATTTCTGAATATTCTATTACATTTGGTCTTCCATTTCTTTTACAAAATACGCCTACTTTTTCATGTGGATTAGCTTTTACTATTGATTTACAAGCAACAGTTACTCCTTTATCTATTGCTACTCCCATTAATACAGGGTCTACCATTTTTACTAAACAATTATCTACTCCACCAATGAATACCCATTTAATTCCTAATTGTCTCATTTTTTCTGTCATTCCACTTTTCACAAGAGATTCATAAATTCCACCATGTCCATCTGCTGCAAGTTTTATTAATCCATCTTCTCCTATTAGTATTTTTCCTTCTGTATCAACCATTGGTAATTCACCTTGAATAAAGAAAAATACATTTTTGTCTTTTTGATGTCCAAAAAATTTATTTTTCTCAAAGAATTTTATTGTTTCTTCATTATTTTCTCTACTTGTCATTATAAACCATGGAATTGTAACATCATATTTCTTTTCTTCTTCTCTTATACTATCAGACAATAATTCAAATAATGATTTATGAGAATCTAAACCTATATCATATGTTCCTTTTGGTCCGTCATGTCCTAACCTTGTACCTTGTCCTCCTGCCATTGTTACTACTGCTAATTCTCCATCTTTAATTGCTTTTTTTCCAAGTCCTTCAAAATATTTATAATCTTCATTTAATTTATATTTATCTAAATATTCCATAGGAGCAATTTCATCTTGGTTATTTGAAATTTCTTTTTTAGTGTTTGCATATAAACTATTTATTAAATCAAAATCTATATTTTCTATTTCTCTTAATAATTCTT
>CAJMRU010000165.1 GCA_905215845.1 uncultured bacterium | reverse complement strand
ATATAAATATTTTAATATTTATCTTATTCTGTAACTACTACACCCATTGATCTAGCAGTACCTTCAACCATGCTCATAGCTGTTTCTATTGAAGCAGCATTTAAGTCAGGCATTTTTTGTTCAGCAATTTCTTTTACTTGTGCTTTAGTTATTTTTGCAACTTTATCTCTATTTGGTTTTCCTGAACCTTTTTGAATGTTGATAGCTTTTTTAATTAATACAGCAACTGGTGGAACTTTTGTTATAAATTCAAAAGTTTTATCTTTGTATACTGTTATAACTACTGGTATAATCATTCCAGGTTGATTTGCTGTTCTATCATTGAATTCTTTTACGAATTGCATAATATTAACACCACTTGAACCTAAAGCTGGTCCTACTGGTGGAGCTGGAGTTGCTTTTCCTGCTTCTATTTGTAATTTAATAATATTAGTAATTTCTTTTTCTGCCATTTTAATGGCACCTCCTTCTTATTCTTTGAAAGAAAGTTTTCCTTTCTTTTAATTCCTAATTAATTATTTTATTTTTTGTACTTGTGAAAATTCTAATTCAACTGGTGTTTCTCTACCAAACATTGAAACAAGTACTTTAACTTTATGTTTTTCTTTGTTAATTTCTTGAACTGTTCCTACAAATCCTTCAAATGCTCCATTCATTATTTGAACTTGTTCATTTACTTCATAATCTACATTTACAGAAACATCTTCAAATCCCATACTTTTAATTTCTTCTTCTGTTAAAGGTATTGGGTCTGTACCTGAACCAACAAATCCTGTAACTCCTCTTGTATTTCTTACAATATACCAAGATTGTTCTGTTACAATCATTTTAATTAATACATAACCTGGAAAAACTTTTTTTAGATTTACTTTTCTTTTTCCTTCTTTTATTTCTATTTGCTCTTCCATTGGAACAATTATATCAAAAAAGTACTCTTCTAGTTCTCTATTCTTTATAGTATTTTCAAGGTCTTTTTTTACTTTATTCTCATATCCTGAATATGTATGTACTACATACCATCTAGGTACCATATCATAGTCTTTTTGAGACATAATTTAAGCCTCCTCTAAATTAATTTATTCAGCAGTATTTTCTGTATTATTTGCTGTATTTGTTTCTTCTACACTATTTGTAGTATTGCTTTCTGAATTGTTCTCATTAGATTGTGCTTCATTTGTTGAATCAGCATTTTCTGTATTTGTTTCATTAGTTGTATTTTCTGAAGCATTTAAAGATTGAACAGATTCTTTTATTTTATCTATTCCATTTTTATTGATTGCTTCAAATGTAAAATCTAATACAAAAACTATTAAAGCTGTAATTAAAACAATAGTAATAACTGCTACTGTATTATTTACTAATTGCTTTGGAGTTGGCCAATTTACTTTTTTTAATTCAGCCTTTAATCCTTTAAAAAAGCTTTTTTTGTTTTTGTTTTCTTTTTTCATTTCTTTTTTATTAGACTTTGTATCTTTTTTAGCCATTTTATTTCCTCCTTAAAATAGCTCTTACTATTTTGTTTCTTTATGTGTTGTACGTTTCTTACAGAATTTACAATACTTAACTAATTCTAATCTGTCTGTATTGTTTCTTTTATTTTTAGAAGTTACATAGTTTCTTCTTTTACATTCTGTACATTCTAATGTTATATTTTCTCTTGGACCTTTTGCTGCCATTTTAAATACACCTCCGAATTTTTACATTACTTTTTAAACGATGTGAGCATATGTCCGTAATATACATATGCTCAACTATTTTATCATTTTTTTTTACTTATGTCAATAATATTATTGTAAATTTTACCTTTTCTTTTTCTTTTTTTGCACAGAAAATCCAAATTTTCCTATCTTTTTACCTAATTGATAATATCCACCATTAGAGTATGCTATTAAATCACATTTTGATATGTCAAAAGCACCTTTTTCATCAATATATTTTTTATCTGCATTTATTGCTACTACTTCTGCAATAAACATATGATGTGATCCCATTTCTTTTATTTCTTTTACTTTACATTCTACTGAAACAGGACTTTCTTTTATCATGGGACAGTTAACAAAATTTGCTTTTTCTTTATGTAGATTCATTTCTTTGAATTTATCAAATTTTGCACCTGTTCTTACACCACACCAATCTGTTGCTTTTGCTAATTCTCTATTAGTTAAGTTTATTACAAATTCTCCTTGCTCTTTTATTAATTTATATGAATATCGTGATGGTCTAACTGATATATATACCATCGCTGGATTTGTATTTATTATTCCAGTCCAAGCTACTGTTATTATATTAGATTCTTCCATAGTACCACAACTTACCATTACAGCTGGTATTGGATATATGAAAGTACCTGCTTTCCATGTTACTTTTGACATTTTATTCTCCTTTTTTTCTTATTATTTTTCTTCTTTAGCTTTTAATTCAAAATTTTCTGTTCTTTTCATCTTTTCTTCTTCTCTCAGTTTTAATTCTTGTATCCTTTGTTCTAGATTATCATCATATTGAGTTACATATGTTCCCAATTCTTCAAATATTTTAGATATTCTTCCTATATGTTCTCTTTTCTCTAATTTTGCTTTTTCTATTGCTGCTAGCATTGGTGCTATATATTCTATTTTCCCCCTTTTTATTTTATTACCTAAATTTGTTTCTCCAAAATATTCTATTGTTGCAATTTTATTTGGTTCATATCTTACTTGATATTCATATTTACTTACTTCTTCTCTTTCTAAATTCGCTACTATTTTATTAGCTTTTTCTTTTTCCTTTCGAACTTTATTTGTTACATATTTATTCAATCTTATTATCATCATATTTTTGTCTTTATATATAATTTCTGGAATTTGTTCATTTTCTCGAATTAAATCTCCATATATAGCCTCTTTTTTTGGACTTTGATCATCATGTATTTTAACTTCAGATTGTCTAATTAAATCCAATACTATTTCTTCACCTTTTGTTGGCTCTATTAATTTTTCTATTTTATTTCGTAAATTGTTATAATAAGTACCAAAAATTCCTTCTAGTTTTTGTTTAATCTCTTGATTTGGTTCATTTTTAAGCATATCTTCTATGATATTTTTAAAAAACTGTATTGTTTTTCTATTATCTATTCCATTTTGCTTATTTATTATGTTCTCTAACATTTCTTTTGTTAAATTTTTATATTTAGTGTTGCTTTGCATATCCTGTTCTTTGTTTATAAATAAATTTCTTTGATTACTTATCTTAATATATAATTCCTTTAATGCTTCTATTGCATCTTCCATTGAATGCATTTCAGTTATCAAACCTTGTTTCATTTTCCCCTCCAACTACACTTTGTGTTGCAAAATTAAAAAGTTTTATAGTACTTTTTACATATTTTTA
>CAJMRU010000164.1 GCA_905215845.1 uncultured bacterium | reverse complement strand
TATTGACAATCACAAATTTTATATTTTTTATTGTATAGAAAATACTATGAAACTTTTTATTTTCGTTACTTTTCTTATTTCTATATTTTTATACATAACCTTTAATTTAAAATTTTATTTTTTATATTAGCAATAATATTTTCTTCGTCTAATCCATATATTCTTTCTAATTCTTGAACTGAGCCATGTTGTATGAATTTATCTGGATATGCAAAACATTCTAATTTAATATTTTGTAAGTTTTCATCTATAATTAATTCCTTTATTACTGTTCCTAGACCATTTATTATTGTTCCATCTTCTATTGTTATTACTTTTCTTGTCTTTGTTATTGAGTCTTTCATAGTTTTTATATCTAGTGGTTTTAAAAATCTAGCATTTATAACATCCGCTCTTATGTTTTCTTTTTCTAATTCCTCAGCTACTTTCATTGCTCGTGAAACCATTTTTCCAATAGATATTATAGATATATCTTTTCCTTCTTTTAGTATTTCTGCTTTTCCTTCTTCCATTTTTGTATGTTCGCAATTTGTAGTTTCTTGGAATTTATAGTCTTCTTCTCCTCCTCTTGGATATCTAATAACTACTGGTTTATTTAAATTTACTGCCATTTCTAACATTTCTTCTAGTTCTTTAAAATTTTTCGGTGCCATTATAGTTAAATTTGGAACTAATCTAAAAAATGCCATATCTAATAAACCTTGATGTGTTTCTCCATCTGCTCCTACAATTCCTGCTCTATCTACACACATTACTACTGGCAAATTTTGTATTGCAATATCATGTATTACTTGGTCATAACCTCTTTGATAAAAAGACGAATATATTGGTACAACTGGTATTGTCCCTTCTATTGCCATCCCTGCTGCTAATCCTAATGCATGTTGCTCTGCTATTCCTATGTCAAAAAATCTTTTTGGAAATTCTTTGCTAAATTTTGTTAATCCTGTTCCATCTTTCATTGAAGCTGTTATTGCTACAATTTTTTCATTTTCTCTTGCTAGTTCTACTAATTTATCTCCAAAAACTTTTGAATAATCTTTTTTCTTTTCCTCTCCAGCTTTTCCTGTTTCTATATCAAATGGTGATGTTGCATGGAATTTATCTGGATTCTCTTCTGCTATTGAATATCCTTTTCCTTTTTTCGTTAAAACATGAATTATAACTGGATTATCAATTTGCTTGCTTAACCTCAAAATATTTTCTAGCTCTTGTATATTATGCCCATCTACTGGTCCTAAATATGTAAAACCTATATCTTCAAAAAACATTTTTGGAATTATTAATTGTTTTATACTTCTTTTTAATCTTTGAATAACTTTTACAGTTGGTTTTCCTATTACAGGTAATTTACTTATAATTTTTTTCAATGATATATTTGATTTTGTATATGTCTTTTTAGTCCTTAGTTTACTTAACAACATATTAAGTCCACCTATATTTTTAGAAATACTCATTTCATTATCATTTAAAATTATTGTCATTTTAGTTTTACTATATCCAACATCATTTAAAGCTTCTAAAGCCATTCCTCCTGTCATAGCTCCATCACCAATTACTGCTAATACTGAATTTTTTTCATTTTTTAAATCTCTTGCCCTGGCAATACCTAATGCTGCTGAAATTGATGTTCCACTATGTCCTGTATTGAAATTATCATATTTTGATTCATTAGTTTTTGGAAAACCTGCTATTCCATTTAATTTTCTTAAAGTTTTTAAGGCTTCTTTTCTTCCTGTTAAAATTTTATGCACATATGTTTGATGTCCTACATCCCATACAATCTTATCTTCTGGAAAATTAAATATACTATGTAATGCTATTGTTAATTCGACTACTCCTAAGTTTGACGCTAAATGACCTCCGTTTTTTGATACAATTTCTAGTATATATTTTCTAATTTCTATTGCTAATGTTTCTTTTTCTTCCAGTGTTAATTTTTTTAGGTCTTCTGGATAATTTATTTTTTCTAACATTTTATCACCTTTCATTTTTGACTTTGTTTATTGTATCATAATTTTGTATTTTTTTCTATGATTTTGTTGTATTTTTTTATTGTTGTGGTAAAATATATATGTATATTTTTTAGGAGGAGTTATGATATGAAAAAGAAAATTTTTATTACTTTATTTTTACTTTTAATTTTAATCGCAAACCTATCTTTTGCTTCATATAATACAGTTACTATGACTGTTGTTGAAGAACCTGTTTGCAATATAGAATTAGGTGAAAATTCAAAATTTGAAAAAAAATTGGTTGCCAAGGATATGAATAAAAAAGAGGTAACTATACAACTACAAGTTGTAAATAATGAAAAATCTATTAAGCCTACTGGTGAAATAATGCTTGTAATAGATAATTCAGACAGTATGCTTGATGAAGTTAATGGTACTACTAGAGAAGAATTAGTTATAACTTCAGCTAAAACTTTAGTTAACAACCTTTTAAAGGATAATAATAGTTTAAAAATAGGAGTTGTAAGTTTTTCTAGTAATACTGATGTTTCTAAAGAAGGAACTATTGAAGATGCAAGTTTAGTTTCAGAATTATCAAATGATGCAACAAAATTAAATAATTCTATATCTAATATTCAATATAATGGACCTAGAACAGATTTAGAATCAGGAATTACTTTAGCTCAAAAATATTTTTCTACTGAGAAAAATAACAAATATATGATTGTTTTAACAGATGGTGTTCCTAATATTGCTATTGATTTTGATAAAAATTATTTTTCTGATGATGTTATTAAGAAAACTAATACAGCTTTAGCTAATGTAGAAAAAAATAACATAAGTTTAATAACAATGTTAACAGGAATTTCTGAACCAGATAAAAATCCATTGCCAACAGTTGATAAAACTTATGCTCAAATAATCACTGAAATATTTGGTACTCAAGAAAAACCAACTGCTGGAAAATTCTATTACATTCAAGATGACAAAATTGAAGAAACCATAACCAAAGATATTTATAATGATTTATTACCTATTGAAAAATCTTTGAAAGATATTAAAATTGTAGACTATTTTCCAAAAGAAATTATAGATAATTTTGAATTTGCATATGTTCAAAATTCAAATATTGGAAATATTTCAGCTGAAGTTGATAAAACTACAAATTCAATTACATGGACTATTCCAGAACTAAAATCTGGTCAAACAGCTACTGTTCAATATAAATTAAAATTAAAAGAAAACTTTAGTAGTTCTATTGTAGACAAAATATTAGATACTAACGAAAAAGTAGATATTACTTATACAGATTTTGATGGTAAAAATCAAAGTAAAACTTCTGATGTTACACCTAAGTTAAAACTTACAGAACCACCGGTAGAATTACCGAAGGCTGGTAAACCACTTCATATCGAGATCCTTTTTATACCATGTGACTTGTTTCTTGGAATAGA
>CAJMRU010000163.1 GCA_905215845.1 uncultured bacterium | reverse complement strand
AAATTATTGGTAGTAAATTTCGTTTAAGTTTTAGAACATAGAAATTAGTTTTCAAGGTAATACCTCCTATGAATAATTTATATATGAACAATTTATTCAATTGAAAAATATATATGATAAAAACAGTAGATAGTATTATATATTGAAATGATTAAATTTTTTTAATAAGGGAAGAATAAAAGTATAACAATAATTAAAAATTTTCCATTTTTTAACTTGCACATAAATAATGCTTTTAGTATAATACTTTTATATGCTAATATAAAATTTTAATGTATGATTTCAGATTAAAATTTAAATTAACAAGAATTAAATATTATAGTAGAAAAAGGGTTAATAATAAAAATAATTTATTTATGAGTTTGATGAAGGGAGAAAAAACAAATGATAACTAAGATAATGGAAAGAAAATTAAAAAAAGAGAAGGGAATCACATTAATAGCACTAGTAATAACAATTATAGTATTGCTAATCCTTGCAGGAGTAAGCATAGCGATGTTAACAGGAGATAATGGAGTAATAACAAATGCACAAAAATCAAAATTATCTTCAACATTTTCAGCATATAAAGAAGAAGTAGAGCTATATAAAGCTAATAAATATACAGAAAACAGAAATTTTTTAAGAAGCACACTAGAAGCTAGTAAGACAAGTTTAACATATAATACAAAAAATCAAGAAGAAGAAGGAAATATAAAAACGATAATAACAACAATGACAGAAGTAGATATGGAAAAATTTGAAATAATAAAAGGAAAACTATTAATAAAGACAAAAGATGTAAAAGAAATAAAAGTAGCACAAAGTTTAGGAATAGAAGTAAATCCATATGATATAACAGAAGAAGGAGAGTTACAATCATCAGATGGGAATTTATTACTAGTAGATGAAACGGGAACATTAAAAATTCCAGATACAGTAACAAAAATAGGAGAAGGAGCATTTTCAAATACATCATTAGATGGAATACCATTAAAGAAAATAATAATACCAAAAAGTGTAAAAGAAATAGGAACAAATGCATTTGCATATAATTCAACATTAGAAGAAGTAGAAATAGAAGATGGAGTTGAGATAGTAGGAGCAGGGGCATTTAGAGATTGCATATTATTAAAAAAGATTACATTTCCAGATAGTGTAACAAAAATAGGAACATCTTGTATGAACGGATGTAAAAATTTATGTTTAATGAATTTTCCACCAAATATTACAAGAATAGAAGGATCAGTATTAAATGGCTGTTTTAGTTTAGAACAAATTGAAATACCAGGAAAAGTAACATTTATAGAAAATTATGCTTTTTCAGGTTGTATGGGAGTAAAAGAAATAAGAATACCTGCTTCAGTAACACGGAATTGGTTCTGCAAGTCCTTTTAGTAATATGTATAATTTAAATACTTTAACAGTAGATTCTGAAAATAAAAATTTCAAAGCAGAAAATGGTAGTCTATTATCAAAAGATGGAAAAATACTATATTTCATATATGGTGATACAGCAATTACCAATATTACAATACCGAATGGAGTTAAAGAAATAAAATCAGGAGCACTTAGTGTTATAAAAAATACAGAAATAATAAAGCTTCCTGCAACTATATCAAATATTAATTCATATACTTTTGATGGATTAGAAAAATTACAAGTAATAGAAGTTGACTCCAATAATGAAAAATATAAAACAATAGGGAATGGAGTATATAATAAAAATGGAGAAGATTTAATTATTTATGTAGGAAATGAAAATAAAATACAAATACCAGATAGTGTAAAGAATATTAAAGGAGGAGCAATAAGAAATAGTGTTGCAACAGAAATAATATTGCCAACAAATTTAGAAACAATAGAATCATGGGGATTTAGAACATTAAGAAATGTAAATACAATTAATATACCAGCTAAAGTAAAAAGCATAGATGTAAATGCTTTTGGATATATAAATGTAAAAATAAAAATTTCAGAGCAAAACCAAACATATAAAAGTGTAAATGATAATATGATATTAAGTAAAGATGGTAAAAAATTATATTGGGTAAATAGAAATGTTGAAAATATAGAAATACCTAATACAGTAGAGACAATAGAGGAGGATGCAATTGCTAATTGCTATAAATTGAAAGAAGTAAAAATACCAAAAGGTGTAAAAATAATAGGACCGGGAGCATTTGGTAATTGCTCGAATTTATCAAAAATAGTAATACCAAGTTCAGTAGAAATTATATATAGTAATGCATTTGAAACGGATAAACTTTTAAAAGAAATAATGATAGAAAAAACAGAAAATAGTATATCAGGAGCTCCATGGGAATGTCCACTTGGAAACAGAGTTGTAAAATGGATGAAATAAATATAACACATAAAAGTTGCACTAAATTGCTCGTACCTCGCAATGGTATAAATGAATAAAATTGAAAATATAACAAACCTCGTGTATAATATATATTATGTAATCTAAACATTACAAATATATAAAACAGGAGGTTTTTTTGATGACAAACAATCAATTAATTATCAAACTAAAGAAGGATATGCAAATGAGAAATTTTTCACATTACACATATGATGCATATTTAAGTAAAACAAAAGAAATGATAAGATATTTTAAAAAGCCAATGGAAGAAGTAACAACGGAGGAATTAAGAAATTTTTTACAAAAGCATTTAAAAGAAGAACGAAAATTGTCAGATAGGTCAATAAATTACTACAACAGCATAATAAGATTTGTATATGAAGTAACACTAGATAAAATATTGAATAAAAAACAATTACCAATGAGAAAACAAAAAAGAACAGTGTATAAAGTACTAACTAAAGAAGAGTTGAGTACTTTTTTTAATTGTGTAGATAATTTTAAATTTAAAACGATATTTATGTTAGCATATGGCTCAGGTTTAAGAATAGGTGAAATAGCTAATTTAAGAGAAGAAGATATAGATGGAAAAAATATGAGAATATTTGTACGAGAAGGAAAAGGAAATAAAGAAAGATATACAATACTATCAAAGAAAAGTCTAGAGATGTTAAGAATTTACTGGTCAAAATATAGACAAAACAAGAGACGAGGAAGAATATTTTTAAGTGAAAGTGGAGCAGCAATAACAGTAGGAGTAATAAGAGAGCATTTTAGACAATATAGAAGAAAGGCTAAATTAAGTGAAAAAGTAACAATGCATACATTAAGGCATTGTTTTGCAACAAATTTAATAGAAAATGGAGCAACATTAATACAAGTAAAAGAATTAATGGGACATAGTAATATAAGAAGTACAATGGAATATATACATGTAGCAAATATAGATTTAGAAATAGAAAGTCCATTAGATGAATTTATGAAGGGAGAAAAATAAGAAATGACAAATATACAAAAAATATTAGAAATAGGGTTAGAAGAATATTTAGAAAAAAATAAAACAG
>CAJMRU010000162.1 GCA_905215845.1 uncultured bacterium | reverse complement strand
AATAATTTATATAATAAGTTTTTAATTTGAAAATTTTATTGAAATTGGAAAGCTGATTTTTGTCTCCGACCCCAAAATCATCAAGTTATTAATCTCTATTTGTAATTTCCTCTAATTTTAAAAGTTCATCCCATCTTTCATCCACAATTCTTTGGAACTCTTGAATCATCCATTCATTTCCTGGAGCAAACATATGCTTAAATCTTTTTTGAGGTTTTAAAAATTCTTCTATTGGCAATTTTTTTGCTGGTTTATATGTTATATGGTAAACACCATCAACTACTTCATATAATGGCCAATAGCAAGTTTCAACTGCTAATTTATTTATTTTCATTAAATCTTCTGTTGGATATCCCCAACCTCTAGGACAAGGTGCCATTACATTTAAAAATGCAGGACCTTTTGTATAAATTGCTTTTTCAGCTTTTTCGTATAAATCTTTAAAATTCATATAAGCTATTGTTTGAGCAACATAAGGGATATGATGTCCAACCATTATTTTAGTTAAATCTTTTCTAGCTTGTGCTTTACCAGGAATTACTTCACCAGCAGGAGAAGTTGTTGTGTCTGCAAATTTTGGAGTTGCAGAAGATCTTTGTATACCTGTATTCATATATGCACCATTATCATAACATACATAAACTAAATCATGTCCTCTTTCCATTGCTCCAGATAAAGATTGTAAACCTATATCATAAGTTCCTCCATCTCCACCAAATGCGATAAATTTTGTTTCTCCATCTTGTGGTAATTTTCCTTGTTTTTTCATTGAAACATAAGCTGCTTCAGCTCCTGATAATGTTGCTGCTGCACATTCAAATGCTGTATGAATAAAAGAATCTGTCCATGATGTATAAGGATAAATAAATGTAGAAACTTCCATACATCCAGTAGCTGTTGCAACTACAGCATGGTCTTCTGGTTTTAATGCTCTCATTATATGTCTAGCGACAGGTGGGGCTCCACATCCAGCACACATTCTGTGACCTGAAGTAAATCTTGAAGGTTTATCTGCTATTACTTCTTTTAAATTATATGCCATTAGTTAACACCTTCCTTTCTTAATCCAAAATATCTATAAGGATTTTCAACTTTTCCTGTTTTTACAATTTCAAGTAAATCATTGTATACTTTTTCAATATCGTCTGCTTTTGTATCTCTACCACCAATACCATAAACATAGTTTACAGCAGGTACAATTTTATTATTTACATACATAGCTGATGTTACATCTTCAAATAAAGCACCTCCAGCTGCATTTAAAGAATCAGCTTTATCTAATATTGCAATAGCTTTAAGATGTGATAGAGAACTTGCAACTTCATCAACTGGGAAAGGTCTAAATACACGAATTTTTAATAAACCTGCTTTTATTCCTTTTTCTCTTAAACTATCAACTACAAATTTAGTTGTTCCAGCAGTTGAATTCATACAAACAATAGCAATTTCAGCATCATCTAACTTATATTCTTCAAAAAGACCATATTTTCTTCCAGTCATTTTTTCGAAATCTTTAGCTACATCTAAAATTACTTGTTTTGCATTTTTCATAGCTTCTGCTTGCATAGCTTTATGTTCAAATAAATAAGCTTGCAAATCTAAAGGACCAACTGCAATAGGTTCTTTTTTATTTAATAAGTAATGTTCAGGATGATATTCTCCAACAAATTCCTTAACTTTATCATCTTCTACTAATTCTATATTTTCAATAGAGTGAGAAGTAATAAATCCGTCTTGACATATCATAAGAGGTAACATTACATCTTTATTTTCAGCAATTCTATGAGCCATTAAAGTATTATCATATGCTTCTTGATTATTTTCAGAAAATAGCATAATCCAACCAGCATCTCTAACTCCCATTGCATCTGAATGGTCATTGTGGATATTTAAAGGACCTGAAACTGCTCTATTTACTAAAGACATTACGATTGGTAATCTTAGACTTGAAGCGATATAAATCATTTCCCACATTAAAGATAAACCATTTGCAGAAGTAGCTGTCATAGCTCTTGCTCCAGCAGATTGGGCTCCAATACAAGCACTCATAGCACTATGTTCACTTTCAACAGCAACAAATTCAGTATCAACTAAACCATTGTCAACAAAAGTTGAAAAATATTGTGGTATTTCTGTTGAAGGAGTGATAGGAAATGCTGCTACAACATCAGGGTTTATTTGTTTCATTGCAGTTGCAGTTGCTTCATTACCACTTAATCTTTCTCTAATTCCCATTAATTAAACACCTTCCTCTCTCATTTCGATTGCTCCGAAAGGACAAACTTTGGCACAAACACCACATCCTTTACAATAATCATAATTAAAATCTTTTCTTTTTTGATCTTTTCCAACTGGAATAGAATCTTCAGGGCAAACAGGGAAGCAAAGTCCGCATTGTTTACATTTTTCAGATAAGAAAACAGGATATGAACTTCTCCAATCACCAGTTTTAAATTCTACTGAATTTCCAGCAGTATAAATATCTCCACCAGGAGTTAATTTCTCCATTGGTGTTTTTGAATTTATATCTGTCATTATTTTACCTCCTTAAATTTACTGAATTTTTTCAACTTCATTTAAAGCTAATTCCAAAGCTTTCATATTTCCATCTATAACTTCAGGTTTTTTTGCAAATTTATGTTTAAATGAACCTTCCATATCTTTTAATAATGCTTCATCGCTCATTATTCCACTAACTTTAACTATTGCAGCTAACATAGGAGTATTAGGGAAATATTTTCCTAGAGCTTCTTCAGACACTTTTCTTGCATTAATTGTATAAATAGAACCGTTATAACCTTTTAAATGTTCTTTTAAAACATCAGCAGATTTTGTGCTATTTATGATAATAGCACCAGATTCTTTTAAACCAGCTGTTACATCAACAGCTTCCAATAAAGTATCATCAACGACAACAACATAATCTGGTTCATAAATATTACTATGAATTGTAATTGGATTATCACTTATTCTGTTATATGCAGTAATAGGTGCACCCATTCTTTCAGGACCATATTCAGGAAATCCTTGAATATATTTTCCTGTATTAAAGGCTGCGTCAGCAAGTAATAAAGATGCAGTTTTAGCACCTTGACCACCTCTACCGTGCCATCTAATTTCTATCATGTTATCCATTAAAATGCCTCCTTTTTTATTTATTTTTTCATGGATTTAGTATATGACTAAAAAGCTAATGTGTCAAGAATTTTTAGAGAATTTGACCACTTGGAATTATGGGGAATTATAAAGTGGATTAGAAAAAAATATAGAAATTTATAAGTTTTATACGATATTTGTAAATATAGACAGTTTGACTAAAGAGTAAAGTTAATATAGATAGAAATGAGGCAAATAGTAATAGAATGATTAAAAAATTATGTAATATAAAAAACAAAATTTAAAGTATAATAATGTTGAAT